>JBMCCQ010000073.1:0-2568 GCA_048618745.1 Candidatus Nanoarchaeia archaeon | reverse complement strand
CTTCATTTGGTTTACCCTGTGAAGTGTGCGAAGCAAATACTTCACAGGGTTTTCGTTCTGCAATTAATTGTAGGATTGCATCTTTGTCGTACTTTACAAACAAAGAGTTTACATCCCAGCCTGTCCGGCTGGCAGGTTCATTTTCGGGGGTTTCTACTGTGGAGACATTGCATTGCAACGTCTTTACCAGGTCTTCGCTGTATCTTTTTACCCCCTCTTTTCCCGGCTGGTCACCGTCAAAGAAAAAAACTACCTCTTTTAAGTTTTCAAGCGCTTTGATTGCATCTTTGTGTTCCCTGGTTAACCCGTTGGTTCCGTAGGCTGAGAGGATTGCGGTTTTGCTGTTGAGACCATTGAGACCATTGAGACAAGGCAGTGCCTTGTCTTTACCTGTTATCTTTATTAGCGTTGCAGCGTCTATTATCGCCTCAGTTATGATTAAAGTTTCGGTGTCTTTTGGCGGGTAGCCAGGATATAATCCGCTTCGGTTCTCGCTATAATAGTGCTTGCCTGCCGAAGCCCCGGCGCAGGCAGGTTTTCCATGTTCTGCGCTGTAGCCTTTGCTTTCGGTTATTCTCCTGCCGTAAAAGCTTGTGATGTTCCCGTTTTTGTCTTTCAGCGGAAAGATGATGCAGTGTTTGAGTTTATTATAGAACTTGCCGGAGTTATAACCAACCTCTTTGAAGTTTTCCAGCCCGCGCTCTTTTAGGTAATCCTGTGCTTTGGTACTACGTAAAAGGCTTTGTCTGAACTTTTTGAATAATGCTTCGTAGTCGGGTTGTTCTGGAGTTTTCATGCTCGTGGTATTTTGGTTTGCTGTTTCCGCCACTCCTGCAGGTATCATGCTCTTGGCTTTTAGTATTGCCTGGTGTTTACCGATTCCTTCTTTGTCCTGGATGAACTGGATCACGTCCCCGGTTTTCCCGCAGCCAAAACAGTGGTAGGTGTTTGTATCTGCGTATATCTTCATGCTGGGCTTGTCGTCCTCGTGAAAAGGGCAGCGGATGTGGCTGTCTTTGGCGGGTTTTATGCCGTAGTGTGCCAGTACTGCTGTGATGGAAAGTTTTTGTTTGATCTGGTTGATTTGCATTGTTGAAAAAATTTATTAGAGCATATATGACTACAAATATATACAATATGATTACAAGTGAAAATGTTATACGCTAAATGTTTTCAACAATTCTGTATTTTATGCTTATAAAACACTAAATTTGTTAGGCTTTTAAGATTACATTACTGTTAATAACTATAATTTATGGCTTCATTTGGTGAAAACTTAAAAAATATCAGAAGCGCTAAAAATATTTCCCAGGGACAATTGGCGCAAATGATAAATATGCATTCTACTCATATTTCAAGGTATGAACGCAATTTAACTTCCCCAACCATAGAGGTTGTAAAGAAAATTGCAGAAAAACTGGATGTCTCTGCCGATGCATTGGTATATGGTTTTGAAGATGAAAGGGCTAAAGAAAATATAAAAGATTCTGAACTATTAAATATGTTTACCAAAGTCCAGATTTTGGAGCAAAATGATATCAACTGTGTTAAAAGCTTGCTGGAAGCTTTTATTTTCCAGAAAGAAACGCAAAAAAGACTGTCACAATGAGCGATTTAGTGATTTATCTGGCTTTTTGTATTGCTGGGGTTGGAGTTATATACCTTATTACAGGAGGATTTAATATAATTGCTGAACTTATTGGCATGATGTTCGGTAAACCTGTACTTTTTGTTATGAAGTATTCTAATCTGGAGCCTTCTCTGAGAGTTCCGAAAAAAGGCAACCAAAAACGTAGTGAGATGCAATGTTGTGCAACCCTGATGTTTATAGCGTTAATTTTACTTGGGCTTTTTCTGGTTGCAATGACAATTACCGGTTCTAAACCTGATGGGTTAACTGTGGCATTCCTAATTTTAATTGCTTTTATTTTATTGCCTTATTTCAGAATACAAAGAATATCTCAAAAAATTGAAGATAAAGATGTTGATGAAAATTATTTTATTTTTAAATCGCCTCTGGCTCTTTTGAGAAAGATTATTAAATAGATGCTTGGATTTTAGATAAAAAAATAAATAATCTTAAACTTAATTTGCTGACCTAAAGTTTGATGGAATTATATCAAGAATTATCAAAATTCCAACTATTAATAATACTATCTGCCTCTGAATATAATATTTCTTCTCTAACCTGCAGGGAGTTATACCTGTAATAATAAAGAACAGTTGTGTCTATTAAGATTCAGAACTCCTGATCCGCATTAAAACATAATGTCGCATTTTTATGTCGGGAATACAGTAAACTTTTAAGAAAAAAATATAAATAACTGATATTAAACCACAAAAAGTGTTATAAATAAAAAAATGCGACAATTTTACGACATTAAAGATTGTTTTTATAATTTCATAAGTAGCTGATTTACAACACTATGATCAGGAGTTCTGAAGTTGCAATATCCCATCCTCCAAACACTGCCAGGTCTGGAAGACCCTGGCAGGTTGGGCATGGAGATGGCTATTTGTTGTTTTCTATTTCCTGGATGAGTTTAATCCTCTCCTTGTCGGCCGGGG
>JBMCCQ010000072.1:0-2662 GCA_048618745.1 Candidatus Nanoarchaeia archaeon | reverse complement strand
CAGCTCTGGAACTTAAAAGTTCCAGTACGATTAAAAAAAATGCGGGGGATGGGATTCGAACCCACGAACCCACTTAGGGACAGGATAACCTAAATACACTGTGTCAGCCACAGTGTGTCCCTTAAGTCCTGCGCATTTGACCAGGCTTTGCTACCCCCGCGCAAATTTTAAAATCAGAAAAGCAGGCCATTTATAAATTTAACTGGAATTTTGACAGATGTCAAAAATCCCCGAACCATTCTGTCACAGACAGGCAGCATACAATGTATCAAAAAGCTTAAATTGATGTAAGGAAAACAAAACTTATGATGGAAGAAGTAAAAAATATGCTTAAGGAACTTACAGGAAAAAGATATGTTTATCTAAAAGCAAGAGGGAATTATGCTATAAGGGATGCCCTGCAACAGGTAAAAGGGGAAAAAATTCTTGTTCAGGACCAGGGGGGATGGCTAAGATACCTTGATTATCCACCTAAATATGGTCTTTTCGTGGAAAAATTAAGAACAAACCATGGAATAATTGAGCTTGAAGACTTAAAAGAAAAAAACAGTAAAGCAGATGCCATATTGTATGAAGACCCTGCAGGTTATATTGCCGAGCAGCCTGTTGAGGAGATCTATAAGCTTTGCAGGAAGAAGAGATGCAAAGTAATCCTTGATATTACTGGCTCAATAGGTTATAGTAAATTTGTTGGAACAAGTGATATAATCATTGCAAGCTTTGGAAAGGAAAAACCAGTTAATATGGGATACGGCGGGCTTGTGGCAGCAGATGAACCACTGGAATTAACTGAAGATTTTGATTTAAATTATTCACAAAAGCTATTAAGCCACCTAAAACAATTACATAATAACCAGCATTTTTTGCATGAAAAAGCAAAGGCGGTAAAAGAGGAGCTAAAAAACCATAAAGTAATTCACAGGAACCATGACGGAATTAATGTTGCAGTTGCATTTGATACTGATGCTCAAAGAGATGAACTAATCAGTTATTGTGAAAAAAAAAGTATCCCTTACACAATCTGCCCAAGGTACATAAGAGTTTTGAGAGATGCGGTTTGTATAGAAATTAAAAAACTACTCTCTTGAATCAATTAGGTGTCCAATAAAACCTGTAAGCGACCCGATTGCAACAGCAAATAAACCACTATAGCCACGAACATAATATCCAATCAAAAGGCCCCCAATTGCTCCTAATGCAAGAAGTATCAGCAACCACAAATTTTCTTTAAAAAACAGAGTAATTTGACTTCTTTCCTTTTCCGGATAAGGGTGTTTTCTTAGCATTTAAAATCCCATAGATAAGCTAATTTAAGTATTTTCCTGATTTTAACATAAAGTTTTTAAATAATTTTTTGTTTATCTGAATTGGAAATGGAAGAGAAATTAAAAAAAGAGCAGGAAAAATTATCAAAAAAACTTGTATTAAGGAATGATTTTAAAGAGCCCAGACTAATAGCAGGCTCTGATGCCGTTTACACAGGGAATAAGGTAATCTATGTAATGATAGTTTTTGATTTTGATAGTCTTGAGAAAAAGGAAGTAAAATATACTGTTATGGAGGCCAAGATGCCTCACTTAAAAGAGTTCGCTGGTTTCAGACAGGCCCCTGCTGCAGTAGAGACTTATCATAAGCTTGAGACGGACCCTGATATTATAATGGTGGGAGGAGCAGGGATAATGCACCCAAGAAGACTCGGAGAAGCCAGTCAACTTGGCCTTTTACTTGACAAGCCAACAATAGGTGTTGCAAAAGAGCAATTATTCGGCAATTTAGAAGAAGACACAGTTTATGATAAGGAGCAGCAGATAGCTAAAATGTTGATTACAAAAGAGCATGCCAAGCCGATATATATTTCCCCGGGGCACAGGATTAACCTCCAGAGGGCAACAGAGATTGCTAGCAGGATGCTCGGGGAAAAGAAGTTACCAATACCAGTGCATGAAGCCCATAAATACGGCAATAAAATTAAAAAAAGGATTAAGGAAAAAGGAGATTAGATTTTTTTTCCATATAATTTAATGATATAATAAACTAAAAACCAATGCTTAATCCAATCTTTAGCTCCCGCTTTCCCGAAGTTGCGGTTAACTACATTTCCAACTGCATCGAGTGCCATATGAAATACAAAACCAAAAAACACCCATTTTACTATAGGAAAAAAATTCCCAAAAATAAACAAAATCAGAAGCACCTCAAACGTATGCAGTAAATGAAGTTTTTTTTGCGGCACGATATAATTCAACTTACGAAAAGAAAACATGTTGTATACATGGCTTTTCTTAAATTCAGAGGAGGCTAGGACTTCAAGAAGATGGTCTACATCAATTAACATAGTTGAGAGCAAAAAGACTAATGAAGAGGACCAAGACAGTTTAAATACCAAAACAAACAGCACGCCGCCTAAAAAATGTGTAAGATAATGCATGTAGAATAAAACTTAGGAGTTTTATTAAAATTTTATCATATCTTCTGATGAAATTCAGACTAGAAAATAAGATTGAACTGCGACGACGAGATTAAACCCAAAGATGGGGGCACTGGGATTCTCACATAAGGATTGCATCCTTATCAACCTGCTTCCCTGCTTGGGCAGAAAAGATGCATAGCCCAACCACAGATGTGGTAAGCGAAATCAAGAAAAAATGGGGGCACTGGGATT
>JBMCCQ010000071.1:0-2867 GCA_048618745.1 Candidatus Nanoarchaeia archaeon | reverse complement strand
AATATGGTGTTTGAAAAAATTAAGAGATGGTATCTATTAAGGAAGGCTAAAAAGGAGGAGAAAAAACACATCCCTACAGAAAAGGAGCTGAAAAAGGAGCACCAACAGTTTATGAAAGAGGCGCGCAGACCTTTGAAAAAGAAAAAATCGTAAACTTTATTAAATATTTAGGCGCATCCAATCTTGGTAAAGAATGGTGCAAATAATCAGTTATGTAAAGCGGTTAAATACCATAAAAAAGTTCTTTAAAATAAAAAATGACAGGAATTGAACTTGCACTTTTAGTACTGCTAATAGTACTCTCTGCATTCTTTTCAGGCGTGGAAACCGCTTTTGTAAGTCTTGACAGGCTAAGAATGCAGAGCATGCTTGATAATAAATTTAGGAATTCTGAGCTTGTATATAAACTGAAACAAAATCCTCATAAACTGCTTAGTACCCTGTTGATAGGAAATAATCTTGTAAATATTGGTGCTTCTGCCATTGCAACATCTATTGCTATTGATTTATGGGGTAATATGGGTGTTGCTATAGCAACTGGGTTAATGACGTTTATTATATTGTTTTTCGGAGAAATCACTCCTAAGAGTGTCGCAATGGTAAAGGCAGACCCCATAAGCAGGTTTGCTGCGCCTTTCATATATTTTTTAAGTAAAGTTTTGCTTCCCCTGTTGTGGGTTTCAGATATTCTGACAAAAAAACTCAGCCACGTATTCTGGGGGAATATTAACGAAGACAGGATTACTGAAGAAGAAATAATGTCTTTTATTAAAATAGGAGAAGAAACAGGTGGAATTGAAAGCGAGGAAAAAGAGATGATTCATAACATATTTCGCATGAATGACATTGAGATAAGAAATATAATGATTCCGAGGGTTAAGGTTATCTCAATAAATGGTGAAAAGAAAATAAAGGATGTGACAAAAAAGGTCATTAATTCAGGTCATTCCAGATTCCCTGTTTATTTAAAGGAAAAGGATAAGATTACAGGTGTTTTGTTTACCAAGGATTTGATGAAAGAGCTTTCCAAGGAGAATGATTCGAAGGCAGTAAAGGATATTTCAAAGGAGCCATTTTTTGTGCCTGAAACCAAAAGGGCAGACCTACTTTTACATGATTTCAGGAATAAGAAGGTACATATGGCTGTTGTTGTAAATGAATATGGTGATGTTACAGGCATTGTAACTCTTGAGGATGTTTTAGAGGAAATTGTCGGCGAGATTTATGATGAAACTGACCAAATAGAGGTTAATATAAAAAAGACTGATAAAAATACCTATGAGATTTCTGGAGAAGTATCACTGGAAGAAATTGCAAAGAAAACTGGCTATGTTTTCCGGGTAAAAAATAACATCAACACTCTTTCCGGGTTTATAATGAGTAAAATGGGCAGAATCCCTAAAAAGGGAGAGAGTGTTGAATTGAAGAAATTGAGGCTTACTGTTGAAGGAGTTAGGGATAATCGTATTCAGAAAGTAAAGATGGTTGTTAAATAGAAGTTGCAAATCAGGGGTAAATAACAAGCTTTATATATTAATTTTCAACAGGCTCTATTGATGAGAGGCTTGACAAAAAAAGATTATCAAAAATTACAGGAAGAGCTGGATAACTGCCAGAACCCATTGTATTTTTTTCATGATGACCCTGACGGGCTTTGCTCGTTTCTTTTGTTTTACAAGTATAAGAGGGAGGGGAGTGGGGTTATTGTGAAAAGCACCCCAAAAATTGACCAGAAGTATCTGAGAAAAGTTGAGGAGTACAACCCAGATAAAATCTTTGTTCTTGATATTGCAGATGTGTCCCAGGAGTTTATTGATGCTGTTAATGTTCCGATAATTTGGTTTGACCATCACGGTCCTTATGAGAGGAGAAATATTAAATATTTCAATCCCCATCTTAGAAAGAAAGGTTATAATCCTCCTGTTTCATATATGGCGTATTTTGTCGTCGGGGAAAATGAGTGGATTTCTCTTGTAGGTATGGTTGCTGACTGGTTTTTGCCTCCCGAGGAGGATCGCCGAAAGTTAAGCTCAAGGTTTCCTGAGTTGTTGCCGTCTAGTGTGAATACGCCGGACGAGGCATTATTTAATACAAGGCTTGGCAAGTTATGCAAAATATTTTCTTTTATTCTAAAGGGCACATACAGGGAGGCAATGAAATATGTTAAGATTATGACAAGGATTAAAGGGCCTGAAGAGCTACTTAACTGTGAAACACAGCAGGCAAAATATGTGTATAAAAAGTTTGAAAAGATAAATGCTATGTATGAGAGTTTACTAAAAGAGGCGAGGAAAAAAGCAGGGAGGGGGTTGTTTCTTAAGTTTTTTTATTCAGAGGATACTACTTCATTTACAGGAGACCTTGCAAATGAGCTGTTATATCTTTATCCAGATAAAATAATTTTGATTGGGAGGGAAAAATCAGGTGAGATGAAATGCAGCCTGAGGGCTGTTAAATATAATCTGCCCCCAATGGTTGAAAATTCTATTATAGGTCTTGAAGGGGCTTATGGTGGCGGTCACGAGAATGCTGCCGGTGTGGTTGTAAAAAAAGAAGACTTTGATATGTTCCTGGAAAGAATGAAAAAAGAGGCATCTAAACAGAGTTAATCATGCTCTTAACCTCATCGCTCCAGTCATCATCGTTTGTGCCTGTGATTGGAAGGCCGTTTGGCATCATGTTTGCAGGCAGTTTGTCATGGCCGATTTTTTTGCCGATAGCATATCTTTTGCACTTTTCATAATTTCCTTTGCAGTACTTTTGCTTGAAGCCTTCTACGGCCATCTTCATGCTGTCCTTTGCTACGTTCTCTTTTAGAAAGTTGCATCTCTGGAATTCCGGGCATTGTGAGCCTTCAGACTGGTCTC
>JBMCCQ010000070.1:0-2878 GCA_048618745.1 Candidatus Nanoarchaeia archaeon | reverse complement strand
CTTTAAAAAATTAACTAATTTTAAGGAAAAAATGTAAAAAAAGTTAATTTTATGTGTCTTGTAATACATTATTGGAGTTTCTTATTTATACCATGCGCATCACGGGGGGCTACTAATAGTCTCGTGACATGCGAGGACTCATTTTTTGAGTTCTTACAACAGAGCTTTTGTATTGCGCAGATTTGGGGGGTAGTGAGAAGCGCATGTGCACAATTTTTCCATATTTAAAAGAATAATAAAAATTTTAAGCAATTTCACCAGAGTCTTTGTCGTACAATTTGAATCGTCCTTGCTCATCGCTTATCCAATTGTATCTGTCGCCAAGCTTCAGTTCATCCTCATCAAGGCGCTTTGGGTTCTTACCATTTTTCTCCCAGTATCTAACTCGTCCTTCTTTTAGCAGCAGGTCTTTTTTATTCATTTATATCACCTCTAATTGTTCTGGTAAATTAAAGGAGATGGTTATTTAAAAAAGTTAAAAAAGAAAAATCTGAATTTCTCTGCAAAAAATTTTTAAATAGCCAAGTGGAAAAAAGTAATTCATCCCATTATTAATTCTGTTCTAAAATGCCTTCAAAAACTAAATTTAAATATTAAGCTTCCTTTTAAACATAAGGGCTGCGTACAAATGAGAAATATTTTCTATCTGCTAGTATCAGTTTTATCGGTACAATTTGTATGTGCTGATGACTGGGGGAATATGATGTATCCAGGTCATATGTTTTGGAATTTTGGATTTATGGGTATGATTTTGTTCGTGGCGGCGGTAATTCTTCTGATATACTGGCTTGTAAAAAAGTCTACTGAAACCACACAAAATTCAAAGCAGCCAATTGATATACTAAAAGAAAGGTATGCCAAGGGAGAGATTACAAACAAGGAGTTTGAAGAAAAGAAAAAGGAGCTTGAAAAGTAATGGACCATCATGAACACATGGTAGAAGATTTTAAGAGAAGGTTCATAGTATCATTAGTTATCACTATACCTATTCTAATTCTTTCTCCACTAATCCAGCAGTTCTTAGGTTTTAGCCTGACTTTTCCGCTTGATAAATACTTACTATGGACCCTTTCCACATTCATATTTTTTTATGGGGGCTGGCCCTTTCTAAAAGGTATTTTAAATGAACTTAGACAAAAACAGCCAGGGATGATGACACTTATTGCAGTTGCAATAATCGTAGCATATGCCTATAGCTCTGCAGTTGTCTTTGGCCTTAAAGGTAAATTTTTCTTTTGGGAGCTTGCTACACTAATTGATGTAATGCTGCTCGGCCACTGGGTTGAGATGAAATCAGTTATGGGTGCTTCAAAAGCTATGCAAAAACTTGCTCAACTGCTGCCACACACGGCGCATTTAAAAAAAGGCAATAAAATTGAGGATGTTAAGATAACTGAGCTAAAAAAAAGGGATATAATCCTTGTAAAGGCAGGTGAAAAAATCCCTGCCGATGGTGTTATTGTGAAAGGTAGAAGTTATATTGATGAATCAATGCTTACAGGAGAGTCAAAGCCTGGTGAAAAAAACTCAAATGATAAGGCAATTGGAGGATCCCTCAATGGTGACGGTACGCTTGAAGTAAAAATTGAAAAAACAGGGGATGAGTCCTATCTGCAGCAGGTAATTGAGTTAGTTAAGAATGCGCAAGGCTCAAAATCCAAAACACAAAGGCTTGCAGACAAGGCGGCCAAATGGCTGACATTCATTGCAATTACCCTGGGAGTTGCAACATTTACCTTCTGGGCTTTTTATGGACCAGACTATGCATTTGCAATAGAGAGGATGGCAACAGTTATGGTTATTACCTGTCCTCATGCACTTGGATTGGCTATCCCCCTTGTAAGCGCAGTCTCCACTACACTTTCTGCGAAAAACGGCCTATTGATAAGAAACAGGACTGCCTTTGAAAACTCCAGGAAAATTTCGACAGTTGTTTTTGACAAGACTGGCACATTAACTCATGGCAGTTTTGGCGTAAGTCGCATTAAAGTGTTTGATAATAATTATGATAAAAAAGAACTTATTGGTATAGCCTCGGCACTTGAAAAAAATTCAGAGCATCCCATTTCAAAAGCGGTTGTTTCTAAAGCAAAAGAGCTGAATGCAGGTGACTTGGTTGCAAAGGATTTTAAGACTATGAAAGGTGAAGGCGTGAAGGGAAAAGTTTCAGGGAAAAGTGTTAAGCTTGTGAGTGCAAAATATGTCAAAGTAAATAACATCTCAACACCCAGGTTAAAAGAAAGTGGGACATTTGTTTATGTATTAATTGAGGAAAAGCCTGCAGGAGTTATTGTGCTTGCTGACACTATCAGAGAAGAGTCTTTTAATGCAGTTAAGAGTTTACAGGATTCAGGCATAAAATGCTGGATGCTCACAGGGGATAATAAGAACACAGCTGAAAGTGTTTCAAATGAGCTTGGTCTTGATGGATATTTTGCTGAAGTACTACCACACCAAAAGCAAGCTAAAATAAAGGAGCTGCAAAAAAATGAATTTGTTGCAATGACCGGTGATGGGATAAATGACGCCCCTGCCCTTGCCCAGGCAGATGTGGGGATTGCAATTGGGTCAGGTACAGATATTGCTGCAGAAACTGCTGATATAATACTTGTTAACAGTAACCCTAATGATGTGGTATCTCTTATACAGTTTGGAAAAGCTACACATAAGAAGATGATACAAAATTTATTCTGGGCAACAGGTTATAACGTTATTGCAATTCCCTTGGCGGCAGGAGTATTGTACGGTTATGGATTCCTTATTTCACCAGCTATCGGAGCAGCTTTGATGAGTCTTAGTACAATTATTGTTGCAATAAATGCACGGTTTCTTAGAGTAAAATAAATTGCAAATAGTGTAAAATCAAGTCATAAGTATC
>JBMCCQ010000069.1:0-3026 GCA_048618745.1 Candidatus Nanoarchaeia archaeon | reverse complement strand
ATAACCATTTTTTGCTTAAAGCATAAAATAAAATTGCTGATAAAATCAGCAATCCAATGAAGCGCAAAATTGATTTTTGTTGTAATTCGCCGATATAGATTGTATGTAATCAGCTTCAGAAGCATCTCCACCTTCTGTGTGTGGAATTTTTTAGCCTGCACGACATGGCCACAGATAGCTTTGAAAACTTTATTTATACTTTCAACCAAGGCTCGCCAGTTCTTTTTCCGTACTTATGTATCTGCCGACATTAACTCTTTCAGATCATGAATCATGGTATAGAACTATGTCTGCATCGGAATGTTCGTCAGCAGTATTTTCTGCATAACCTTCTCTCAGATAAACATAGAATGAACTTTCCTATTTCAGTATCTTTTTTTCAACTTAGGTTAATTGTGTCCTTTTCACATTCATCTAGTATGTTTTTTATGTGAGGGAAATCAGATATACGTCTTTTAAAGAATCTTCCGCTTGAATCATTCCCCACTTTTCCGAAATATATATGGTCCATACCGAGATTATTCAGTCCGATTGATGTGTTGGTTGCACACTATGTCAGAATAGATTATTTCCTCCTTTTCCAGAAAGTCGTTTAGCGAGTCCATATCCATATATTTGGATTTGCTGTTACTAGAGTAGTTCTCACATAGATAATCTATGAATGCTTGTCCAACTATTATAAGTTTAGTCATCTCAAAGGTGTACCCAGCTGTTCCATTTTATTGTTTTTCCATCTTTATAGAATGCAAATAAGCATGTGGGTTTATAATATTCTTTTTCTATATCTTCAAGTGGGTAAACTTTTATTGCCATGAGGAGGAGTTTCAGAAGTGTTCCATGAGTCACCACCATAATATTTCCTTTATCTCCATTTCTTATCTTTCCCAGTATCTCTTTTGCTCTCTGATATGCATGCCTGTAGCTCTCTCCCTCGGGAATTATATAATTGAACTTATCTTTTTCCCTTTCTTTGTATATTTCATAGTGGTTCTTTTTGATATAGCCAAGGCTTTTCCCGTCAAATATTCCAAAATTGACTTCTTTCAGTCTTTTGTCTTTTTTTATCTTGGCCTTGTGAAAAGCGTTTATTATCTTAGCAGTCTCCATTGTCCTTTTCATTGGTGATGTGTAAATAATATCAATGTGTGAATCTTTCAGGCGGCGTGATAATTTATATACCTGCAGCCTTCCTTCCTGGTTAAGAGGAACATCCTCTCTTCCATTGAAAGGATAACCTTCCCTGTTATTGTCTGTTTTTCCGTGTCTTGTTATGTAGAGTATCATACTAATAACCCAGTTCAAGGTTTGTCTTATTTATGATATTTTGCCTGTTGTTGTATCTTTTTATATTTCTAACGATTCAAAGGATTTCTACGGAGCCTACCTTAAAAGATAATACTGGAAACCCTTTTGCAACGCCTCTATTGAGGCTTCAAGTATATTCGGGCTAACTCCCACTGTAGCCCATTTATTCCCATTATCAGTAAGCTCTACATAAACCCTTACTGATGAGTCAGCACCCTTATCCTCAGCTATCCTTACTTTATAATTTCCTATCTTCACATTTTTAATCTCAGGATAATCATTCACAAGAAGTTTATGCATTGCCTGAAAAACAGCCCCTACGGGACCTGCATTCTTTACAGGCGCGACAACGGAATATTCTCTGTTTTTAACTCTCCCGCTTATTAAGGCTTCACTAAATTCACCGCAGCGGTTTTCACTTAAAACCTTCCAGTAAATAATCTCAAAAGCAGGCCCTTTTTCAGAAAAATGATTGTGGCTTATTAAGAATTGCTCAGCCGGAAGCGTTGCACAACTGTAGCGTTTTTTTTCAAGTTCTTCCATTTCAGCCAAAGCCTTTGAAACATTGGGATGACCTTTATCAATTTTGAATCCTGCCTTATTAGCAATTTCAACGACACTACCCTTCCCTCCGAGTGCAGAGGCAACAGTCTTGCTTATATTTCCAATTGTTTCAGGAGCAACATGCTCATAAGTGGCCCCCTTTCTCATTGCGTCCGTGTGAACCCCTCCCTTGTGGGCAAAGGCAGATTCCCCAACATATGGCTGATGGGGGAAGGGCTTTACATTGGCGAGGGTGTATACCATATTACTTATATGCTTTAGTTTCTCAAGCTCAGTTTTAAGTTTAAGGTTCTTTTTTAAAACCAGATTGGGTACCACCTGGCATAAGTCAGCATTACCGCATCTTTCCCCGAAGCCGTTAATTGTGCCCTGTATGTGGCTTATGTAATCTAAAGCTACAATGGAGTTCCATATTGCACAACCGCTGTCATTATGGCAGTGAACACCCAGTGCAATTTCCCATTCTTTTGTCTCTTCATAAACTTCTTTAACAATTTTCAGGAATTCCTCAGGTAGTGTGCCGCCGTTTGTATCGCAAAGGATTATTTGGCTTGCTCCTCCCTCTGCAGCCTTTTTAAGGCAATTTATTGCATATCTATTGTCTTGCTTATAGCCGTCGAAAAAATGCTCTGCATCATAAAATACCTCAAGATTATTATCCTTAAGATATCTTATACTCTCATAAATAATTTCAAGGTTATCTTCCGGAGTTGTCTTAAGCTGTTTTTCTACATGTACTTTTGAAGTTTTTCCAAATATGCACGCGGTCTGCGCTCCAGAGTTAACAAGCTTGTTTAACAATAAATCCGAGCTTGCACTTACTCCGGTTTTTCTTGTTGAGCCAAAGGCCGCAATCTTTGAAGTCTGCAGTTTAATTTCTTTAACTTTTTCAAATGCCTCGTTATCAATCGAATTGCTTCCGGGCCAGCCAAGCTCAATATAATCTACTCCTAATTTATCAAGGAGTTGTACTATCTTTAATTTGTCTTTTACAGTAAAGTGTACATCCTCTGCCTGCGAGCCATCCCTTAATGTTGTGTCATATATTATCATACTCTCACCAGAAAATAACGCAGATTAATGGTATATATAAAAATATTTTGAAATAAAAGGGGAACAAAAGTTTTATATAAAACACTAAAAAGCCACAAAGTGTT
>JBMCCQ010000068.1:0-3052 GCA_048618745.1 Candidatus Nanoarchaeia archaeon | reverse complement strand
CAAAAACAAGCCAATCATAAAAAGCTTTTTAAATTGACCCCAAACTCTTTGCACTTATGATAACTGCTTACACTCTCTCCAACAATAAAATTCAGGCATTAAACCCTGAAGAGCTTGCTGACGGTAAACTCACCTGGGTAAGAAGTGTTTCCCCTGATGAAGATGAGATTAAAAAAATAGCAAAGATTTCAAACATTCCCATTCATGAGTTAACAGAAAGTTCACAAGAAGACGAAAGGCCAAGGCTTACTAAAAAAAGATACATGGAGCTTATTTATTCTGTCCCGCATATGTACAAAGAGGAGGGGCTGCAAACCCAGGAGATATATTTTTATCTGGCAAAAAATCTGGTAATTACAATAGAAAACGAAAAAACAAGAGTATTGGAAAAAATTGAGAGAAAATGCAAAAAAAACCGTGCAAAATTCATATTCAAATCTCCCGGAACATTTCTTTTTCAGGCATTAGATGAGATTAATGATGACTTTTTGGCCTTTATTGATAAAACTGCAACCACGATTGAATCTACTAAAATTACAGACCTTAAAAAAATTAATTTTGTTGACCTTTACTCAAAAAGCATAACATTTGCATACTTTAACCAGGCGTTAGTTGCAAATCTTGAAGTGCTGAACCAACTAAAAAAATCACACCACAGGACTTTCACTTCCCAGGACAGGCAGAATTTTGCTGAACTTTATTATGACAAGCTCCAGATTCTTGATACTGAAAAAATCCAGCGGGAGCTTATAATGAACCTGATTGACATTAAAACAATCTCTTCAACTGAAAAACTTAACCTTACAATTAAACGACTCACTTCTTTGGCATTGCTTATCGCTGTACCTACATTAATATCCAGTGCTTATGGAATGAATGTAGACCTTCCCCTCCAGAATGACCCCTATGCCTTTTATTATTTGGCGGGAATTATGATTGTATTTTCCCTTGGATTATTCTCAGTGATGAAATTATATGACTGGATTTAATTTAACACAGAATTGGCAAAGAAAATTAACCATATTTCGCCTTTGATGTTGTTGGTGCTATTGCGTAACTCAAAAAGCCATTTAATCAGAAAGTACTAACTTAATGGAAAGTCTTTTAAATGAGTTGTTTTTGCAACTTACTGCGCCGGTGTGGCTCAGTCGGTTAGAGCGCTAGACTCATAGGTTTTGAGTGATGAGGCTTATCCAGCCAATGATAAATTCTCTAACTGAGCTATCTAGAGGCCGGGGGTTCGAGTCCCCCCACCGGCACCTCTTTTTCACATATTTATAATTTTAGAGGCTCATCAAACATTGCAAACCCCGGATTAAGAATACGCTCATTATTACCCATCTCATCAATTTGTGCCATTTCTTCATCTCTCAGCTCAAAATCAAATATATCCTTGTTTTCCTTTATGTGTTCTTTAGATCTTGCCTTTGGAATAACCGCTAAGCCCTTCTGAAGAAGCCATCTTAGGCTTACCTGTGCAGGTGTCTTATTGTACTTATCCGCTATTTCCTTAATTGTCTGCATTTCCAGCACTTTTCCCCTTCCAACAGGAGAATAGGCAATAAGGCGAATGTTATTTTCACTGCAAAAATCAAGCAATTCCTGTTGATTAAGCCCGGGATGATACTCAACCTGGTTGGCTGAAATTGTTATACCATGCTTTTTAGCAAAGGGTAGTGTAGTTTTTAGATGCTCTACAGTAAAATTACTCACACCAACAGCTTTCACTTTACCTGAATCAAGCATCTCCTTAAATGCTTTAAACGTCCCTTCAATATCCATGTCATTACTCGGCCAGTGTATAATATATAAATCAAGGTAATCTGTTCCAAGCCTCTCAAGGCTTCCTTTCAGCGCTTCATGGGCTTTATCATAATCAAGATTTGACATCCAGTGCTTGCTTGTAATAAATATTTTTTCTCTTGCAACATCCGCAACCGCTTTTCCAATCTCAGCTTCATTCTCATACATCTCTGCAGTATCGATATGTCTATACCCTTCTTCCAGGGCGTATTTTACAGCCCTATAGACATCATTACCTGTGCTTTGCCATGTGCCAAGACCTAAAGCTGGAATCTTTACACCGTTTCCAAGTTCAAAATCATTTTCCATTTTATTTTCCCCCGGAAGGGATTTTTTAAAAATATGCTTTTAAGAAACGTCTTCAATCACCCTCACCCTTCCAAATAGTGCAAAAGATATTGAATTTTATAAAAATTGTTATAATCTCATTTTATTATTTGGTGACTATTCACAAAATCTCTTTAAGAAATCCATAACTGCATCAAATAAATCACTATAAGAGACCTTAGCTTCCTTCCACGCCGGCTTCCACTCACCACTGGAAACAATATCACTTATTGTAAAGATTGCGCAGGCTTTAACTCCCCTGTATTCTGCAACTGAAAATATTGCTGAAGCCTCCATCTCAACTGTTAAGACCCCCTCTGCCTTGTAATGATTAACTTCATCAATTGTTTCCCTGTAGAAGGCATCAGTTGTCCAGCTGGTTCCTGCACAATACCTTAAATTTCTCATTTCAAGCGATTTTTTTAACATCTCCGTTAGTTCTGAAGAGGCCAGGGCATATTTGGACTCAGCAATATAATGATATGAAACCCCCTCGTCCCTTATTGCCTTTTCACAAACAACCAATTCACCTATCTTTAGCTCCTCAGAAATTGCACCTGCATTACCAATAGAAATAAAATTTTTAACACCATAAGCAATCAACTCTTCCATAAGAGACACTGTGGTAGGAGCACCTATCCCATATTTTGAAACAACTAATATATCATCCAATAGATAACACCTAGCAGGAAAACCCTCAACCTCTTTGTATTCATAGTTATTTAGGATATAATCAAGCAAATTCCAGTTCACGCAGAAAACAACTGCCTTTGGAACAGGAAAATCCGGCTTGCCATTTTGTCTTATCCTGTAATCAAGCGCCATTTTGGGCGTAAATACAGCTGTTTTATCCAGTTTCTCTTTAAAATTGGGTAGCATAAAATAAAATTAATGGAAATATTATTTAATTGTTGCCTTAAAT
>JBMCCQ010000067.1:0-3100 GCA_048618745.1 Candidatus Nanoarchaeia archaeon | reverse complement strand
CAGATTTTCAATAATTTTGAAAACTTTTTTCTCATTGGACAAACAGGCGTAAGATTTATATTAACTGTAACTCCTCCGAATTTGCATGAAATTATATTCGCATTCGCGCCTGAGTTGTTATGAGCAGTGTCCTCTGAAATTTAAATACCAATACATTGATAACATACAGCCTGAAAGAGGGGAAAACATTGAGGCGTTTATGGGCTCGAGAGTGCATGAGGCTCTTGAAAAGCTGTATAAAGACCTTAGTTTTGAAAAAGCCCCGGAGCTTCTGGAGATTCTTGACTACTACAACAAAAGATGGCAGGAGGAATGGAGAGAAAACATTGTAGTAGTAAGAGAAGAGTATTCCCCTGAAAATTACAGGAAAATGGGAGAACGATACATTACTGATTACTTTCATACCTATAAACCCTTTAATCAATCAAAGACAATTGCCCTTGAAACAGCTTATACAGTCCCAATAGATAAAGAAGGCAATTATAAGATGCATGTAAAAATTGACAGGCTGTCAGAAAATGATGGAATATTTGAGATACATGATTACAAGACATCCAATACTCTGCCGGGCCAGGATTATTTTGATAATGAGCGACAGCTTGCATTATATGCATACGGTGTAAAATATAAGTTTCCAAAGGCCCAGAAAATAAGGCTTATCTGGCATTATCTTGCCTTTAATAAGGAAATGGTTTCAACCAGAAGTGATGAGGAGCTTGAGAATTTAAGACAGGAGGTTCTTGACCTTATACATGAAATTGAAAATACCCAAGAATTCCCAAGCAGGGAGAGTGCTCTTTGCAACTGGTGTGAATATAAGAGCCTTTGCCCGAGATTCAGACACCTGGAGCTTAAAGAGGAAAATACTGAGGAATATGAGGGCGGAAAAGAGCTTGTAGATAAATACACTGAGCTGGACAGGGAAATAAAGCAAAAACAAGAGGAGCTTGAAAAAGTAAAAGAAAAACTTAAAACCTATGCTGAAAAAAACAAAATTGAAAATGTCTACGGAAGCGGCAAAAGGGCTTTTGTTAAAAGCTATGAATCCCTGCAGTTTCCAAGGAAAAATGATTCAACAAGGGAAGACTTTCTTAAAACTATAAAGAACATGGATATTTATGACTACATTGCAACCGTTGATACATATGAGCTTGCAAAAATGATTAACGGTGGAAAAATTAACAGTGAAGAACTGGAAAAACTTGAGCCCTTTATTAACAAAGCAAAAATTACGAGAATTTACCTAAAAGACATCTAAAAAGTCATATTATCTGAAAAGTTTTGTTTTGCTTGGCTATTGTTGTATTGCATGCTGCATCCTCACAAAGAAGAAACCTGCATTCATACCTGCCTATGTCTGAACCTTCACTTACTGCCACCTCTACTGGCTTATCTGGAGATAAAAACTCTTTATAAGCGTACACTGAAATTGCAGGGTCCTTATTACATTCATCTGTTTTAACATGTATATCGTAATAAGTAGTGTTTATGGAAAAGTTAATCTCCAAAAAGGGAGAATCTGTGGTTACAGTATCCTGCTTAACCGGCTCAATTGCCATAGAAGTAAGGCTGGTTTCAGCCAGCGGCACAAAAACAAGAAAAGTAGTAACAATAAAGACTGCAGCAGAGTATTCCCAAACTACCCTTCTTGAACTGCTTATGAGAGAAGCGCCCGCAAAGAAAAAAACCGTAACAATAATACCAACGATAACTGCAAATCCCAGATTATTAAATAACAGCATAATTACAACCTCAGAAAAGTTATTTTATTAATGTTTCGAATTGGGTTTTAATATAGCCTATTCTGAGGCATTAATTTTAAGAAAGCACCCATTAAATATTTATATCCCCTCCTATTTTATACATATGATGGCATCGAAAGTATATTTTTCCAAACTTACAAAAGAGGGCGTACAAAAGCTGGCTTCAAAATTGATTGAAACATGCTCTTTAGTAAACAAAAGAACAGCAATCAAGGTACATTTTGGAGAGGAGGGAAACAGCAGGTTTGTCTCTCCGGAGTATATCCAGCCAATAATTAATGCTATAAAGGAGCAGACAAATGACTACTTTTTAACTGATACAAACACCCTTTACAGGGGCATGCGTACAAATGCTACCAACCACAAAAGAATTGCACAAGAGCATGGGTTCTCAAAACTTAATACTCCTATTGTAATAGCTGATGGGGAGCATGGCACAGATGAAAAGAATATACAGATAAACCTGAAGCATTTTAAAAATGCTAAAATAGGGAGGGCAATAAGTGAAGCTGAAACTATGTTTGTTGTTTCTCATTTCAAGGGTCACGTTTTGTATGGATTTGGCGGCGCCCTCAAAAACCTAGCAATGGGAGGTGCAAGCAGGGCCGGAAAACTTGCGATGCATTCAAAAATAAGCCCGGTAGTTGGAGAAGGCTGCACCAAGTGCGGTGTGTGCGCTGAAAACTGTGATGTGGATGCAATTGAGATTACTGAGCAGGGAGCAAAGATTATGGAAAACTGTATTGGATGTGCAAGATGCATTGCGGTGTGCCCTGAAGGAGTTATTAAAGTGCCGTGGCATGGTGCAACCCCTACAGAGGCAATGGAGAGAGGAAGCGAATATGCCTATGCTGTAGCAAAAGATAAGCAATGTATGTATATAACCTTTATAAACAATGTAACAAAAGACTGCGACTGCCTCTCAGATTCTGAAATTATTGGAAAGGATATTGGAATTATTGCCGGCTTCGATCCTGTGGCGCTTGACCAGGCAGCATACGACCTATTAAAACAGCATAACAATGGCAAGGATATATTCCAGGAAGCAGGCAACCCGGATGGTACAACAATAATAAATTATGCTGAAGAGCTGGGGATGGGCAGCAGAGAATATGAAATTGAAGAGATCTAATTTTCGTCTTTGACTTTAGTCATAAAAAGCATTGTGATTGCCGCTAAGATTATTATTGTTATAAAAGCTGTTTCCGGCTTTAAAAATATGAGCAAGAGAGCAAGCAGCATAACAATTGTAAGCCTTCCAAGATTCAGGTAGACTTCCCTCATAAAGATTGTTTCTGCAATACCTTTTTTCTTTGAATTATTGTAAAACATACTCA
>JBMCCQ010000066.1:0-3303 GCA_048618745.1 Candidatus Nanoarchaeia archaeon | reverse complement strand
AGTTTTTTTATTTTACAGAAATCTTTATATACTAGTTGTAATAATAATAATCTTAGTATACATATATGTATATCTATTGAAGGTAGTTTATTATGAAGTTTACGTTTTATGGCGGGGCAGAAGAGGTAGGCAGAAGCTGTATTGAAGTTGATGAAAGAATATTATTGGATGCAGGTCTTAAGATTACTGAGGAAGGTTCTGAATATCCGGTGATGGAAGATTGCAGCCACATAAAAGGGGTTTTTCTGGGGCATGCACACCTGGACCATTGCGGGGCACTTCCCCTTTTTAATAAGAGGGGGCTTGACTGTGGTATTTACTGTAACGCTATGACTAAGCAGACAGCAAAAATTCTGATGAAGGACAGCTACCAGATAGAGCTGATAAATAAACAGCATCCCATTTACACAAAGGACAACCTGATGAGCGTAATAAGCTTTATGGAAAATGTAAAATATGACAAGACTTACAGGCTTGATGATATCAAATTTTCTTTTCACTATGGAGGACATATCCCCGGGGCCTCAGCGATTGTTCTTGAAATTAATAACAAAAGGATACTCTACACAGGTGACTTTAACACAATTGATACGAACCTTTTGCGCGGGGCGAAAATGAAGTTTAATAATATTCATACAATGATTTGTGAAGCAACTTACGGGGACAGGCCTCACCCGGGCAGAAAGGCAGAGGAAAAAAGGTTTTTGAAAAGCATTCGCAGGGTGATTGAAAGAGGAGGTAATGTTTTAATCCCTACTTTTGCTGTTGGCCGGGCACAGGAAATAATGGAGATGCTCAATAAGGAGAATTTTGGTGTGCCGATATATCTTGACGGGATGGCAAAAAGAGTTACCAATCTTTACAGGAGATTGCCTGAGTACATTAATGACCCCGGCAAACTTAACGATGCAGTAAGCAAGGTGAATTTTATAAAAAAATGGCGTGAGAGAAAGGAGATTGTAAAACAGCAGAGCATTATTATTACTACCTCTGGAATGCTTGACGGAGGCCCTGTTATTGATTACCTGGGATATTTTTATCATGATGAGAAAAATGGAGTGTTTTTGACAGGTTACCAGGGCGAGGGAAGTAATGGAAGGCTTTTACTTGACGAGGGGAGGATCTTCATTGATGGTGTGAGGGTTAAGATGAAAGCTGAGGTTGAAAAATTTGATTTTAGTGCGCATGCCGGCAAAAAGGAGCTTATTGAAACTATTTCGAAGACGGCTCCGAAAAACCTTATCCTGCAGCATGGGGATTTGGAGCCTTTAGAAGAGCTGAGGGCAGAGTTTGAGGGCAGAATGAATGTATTTGTTCCAAAGCTGGGGGAAACCCTTTATGTTGATTAACAAAATTTTCCGGATAATTTTAGGATAAATAAAAAAAGGTGCAATTATGGAGTACAGGATAAGGGATATGATAAATACTGTTGAAGAGGACGAGCTTTACAAACTGCATGCCGACCTTGCCAAAGGAGGGATGCATCTTAAAAAACTTGTTGACAGTAAGATTAAGGAGCTTGAGACCAAAAAGTCAGGCTACTGTGTGACTTGCGGCAAAGAGTTAAACGAAAAGAACTCGTCTTTTTCGCTTGTTTTCGGAAGCAACAGCATGAGAAAAAAGGCAGCATTTTGCGAGCTTGACTGCCTTGAGTATTTTATTGCAGAGCTTAAGAAAATGCGCGAGAAAAAATATAAGGAGGCAGGTAAAAATGAGCTACAAGGAGCTTATACAAATTTATGACTCCCGCAGGGAAAAACTGCAGAATCTTTTAAATGATGGCTCTGCTGAGCTGGATGAACAAAGGAGTTTGCAGATACAGGGGGCAATTGATGAAATCTCTATGTTTATCTCTGTTTTGCAGCAATATCACCAGAAAAATACTGAAAGGGATTTAAGCATTAATGGAGTTGAGGGAAAGGCACAGGAAAGCTTTTTAAAGAGAATGAAATCCTGTGTTTTTTAGTGTAAAATGGAGCGGGAAAAACCTAGGACTAATGAGGAGATTTATGAGGATTGGAAAGAGTTTATAAAGAACCGAAAAGCCAAGATGAAATCTAAGTCTTGATGAATATTTTTCTTCTCCTTGGCCCGTCAAACTCACAAAAAAAAACTCTTTGCCATGTGCCAAGAACTAGCTTGTGTTCTTTGATAATAAGGGTTATAGCCGGGCCGACAAGTGTGGCTTTTATGTGGCTGTCGCTGTTACCTTCTGCATGGGAGTAGTCCTCGTTTGGGGGTGCTAGCTCTTCCAGTTTTTTTAAGATATCTTCTTTAACGCTTGGGTCAGCCCCCTCGTTTACTGTTACAGCAGCAGTTGTGTGCGGTACATAGACTGTAATTATGCCGTTTGATGGTGCGTATTTTTCCAACTCATCTGTGATATCAATCAGCTCATTTCTTTTTTTACTTTCAATTGACAGCTTGGATATCATTGTAATGTTAAAAAACAAGGTAATAAATATGTTTTGCCCTTCATTTTTTGCCCCATAAATCTGGGGGTTATAAGGGAAAAATTTATTTTAGAGCTTTTTTTCAACTTAGAAGTTTTTAAATTCTTTTTTGAAGATAAATAAACATTTCTGGGCGTTTTAAACCTAAAAACAGCTTTATTTAGTCTTTTTTTTGATTTTTTGTTATTTCATAGAATATAAATCTTTAAAAATGCTTCTAACGGGTAATGATTAGGTCTTGTTGGGGTGGATCTAAGGAAAGAGTACCTTATGATTCATCTTCTAGGTTGGAGAATGAGGTGGTTGTGGTATGAGATTGACCAATAAGTTGATAAATGAAACAATAATTGAAGCTGTTGGGGAAGAAGCCCTGCCTATAGTTGAGTTTCTTAAAACCAGGAAGAATATTTCAGAGTTTATTATTGCAGAGAAAACAGGTATTGAGATACATGCGGTAAGGAATATACTATACAGGATGCAGAGGCATAACCTTGCAACTTACAAAAGGAAAAAGGACAGCAAGAAAGGCTATTACATTAGCTACTGGACATTTTATCCAAAAAGGGTAAAAGAGCTTGTCTCTGAGATGAGAAAAACTAAGCTGGAAAAGCTAAAAGAAAGGCTTGAGAGGGAAGAAGCTAACAAGAACTGCTTTTTTATCTGCCAGCATACATGTGCGAGGCTGGATTTTGAGAAAGCAACTAATCTTGAGTTCAAGTGCCCTGAGTGCGGCTCTCTTTTGATACAGCAGGATAACTCAAGGACAATAAATCATCTAAGAGAGCAGATTAAGGAAATTGAGAGTTCCAGCTCTGCATAAGCTTTTTTTATTTTTTTCAATAGCTTTTAG
>JBMCCQ010000065.1:0-3410 GCA_048618745.1 Candidatus Nanoarchaeia archaeon | reverse complement strand
CCTTCTAAATAGTCATTTGTTTTGCGCTGCCTGAGGGATTGAATATTGAAATTGATCTAATCACTACATTTGAGCCTTCTGGTTTTTGGTATGTTGTTTAGAACTTTGTTATTTTTTACTTTGCCTGAGCCAAGAAAGTCATGCCCTTGTTTTATTATTGCAAAACAATTATCATTATTAGTAGGGATATCACTTCCCTTAAGCCATTCCCTTCCCTCCTGCTCTGATATTTCAATAATATTTTTAGTGCAGTATGGGCCAATTAACTGGGTGCCTTCAATTGTTAAAAGGATGCCGTCTGAGACCTCTTTTCCGATTTTAAGGCCCATGGAGTCAATGTTAACCTTATGTTTTGTTAAAGCTGTGACATCTCTTGTAATAATTTTTATTGAGCTGTCTTTTTTTTTCAGGAAAAAGGCATACTTTTTGAGGTTGTCTCCATTATATCCGAATTGCTCATTTAACCTACTAAGAATCCTTTTAACCCTTTTGTTGTTTAATGCAATGAGGTTTTCCATTACATCCCCCATAAATCATTTTGTTTTCTTTTAATCCTTACAATCTCTTTGAGAATCTCAACCTCATCATTTGTGAGAAGCTCTTTGCATTCCTTTAATCTTCTGAATTCATTTTCAGTTATGTCTGAGTATAGTGTCTCTTCTTCATTAATCTGTCTTCCTATAGTTACATTTTCAATTGAGACTGCTACCTGTTGGTCTTTACTGGCCTTTTCGACACTTTTTTGTGAGTCCTGTATTGTTTTAATATATCCCGGCCTTGAGCCGTCTGTTTTCATTACGGGGCTTTTTGGATAAAGTGTGCCCTGAGTTACTTCAACACCCACAACTGCAGGGCTTTTCTGCCTGAATACCATACCCTTTAATATCTGTATCTTGAAAGGTCTTGTTAAGCCTTCCAGCTTTTTTTCTTCAGCCTTTTTTTCTTCAGCTTTTTTCCAGTGGCTGTAATCCTCAAGCAGTCTGTAAATTACCGAGTTTGTAAGAACTACCACATTTGATGAATCCCTGTATTCACTGCCTTCTTTCGTAAGTTTTACATTAAAACCAAGAACTACTTTGTAAAAGGGGCAGGAGCTGCTTTTGGCGTCAATGATATCTTTTTTAGAGATGTTTCCGACACTTGCTTTTCTTATCGGAATATCCTGCTCTTTGCATAATGTAATCATTGCCTCCAGGCCTCCCAGGGTATCGGCTTTGATAATTATGCCGTCTTTATCAGTTTCAATTAAAACCTCATCAACAGCCTGCTGGGCCTCTTGTTTTGCGTTTTCAATATTCTTATTTGCAACCAGAATTGGCATGCCTGCAATCGCTTCTTCTATGTTGGGTGCTGCAATCTTGATACCTGTAGCTGCCCTGACTTCTTTTACTGTTGTATATTTGCTTTTTTTGTCCATCATTTCAGAAAGCGGTTTTGGCTCAAGAAGACTTCTTACCTTGGTTACTATAGGCTCGTTTATTCCGCCGATAACTATTGTGTCTCCTGTTTTTATTTGGCCGTTATAAATTATTACATCAAGGGTAGTTCCAAGCCCCTGTACATCCTTTACTTCAAGGATAGTTCCCCTCCCTTCGCCTTCTGCATTGCATTCAAGGCAGGTGTTGAGAAACCTTTGCGCGAGGCCAGTTAGAACCATCAAAAGCTCGGGGATTCCCTCGCCTGTTTTTGCGCATGTAGGAACAATAGATATTTGCTTGTTGTGCTCTGTAATCCTGTCAAAACGCTCTGCCTGGAAGCCATAACTATACAGGTCTCCCACAACTTCATATAGTTTTTGGTCAAAGAGCTCTTTTGTCTGTTCAGATAGGTTATTGAGGGATTCAAGCATATTTTTTCCGCTGTTTTTCCAGCCTGAGATAAGGTCAACCTTGTTAAGCGCAATTACAAACGGGGTCTTGTATTTTTTGAGAATTTCTATTGCTTCTATTGTCTGAGGCTTTAAACCCTCGTTTACATCAATTACTAAAATTGCGAGGTCAGCAAGATTGCCCCCTCTTTTTCTTAAATTTGTAAAGGCTGCATGGCCTGGGGTATCGATGAAAAGAAGGCCGGGTAAGGTAAGCTCTGTTTTTATAAGCGTTAAAAGGTCCCCGCAGATTTTTTTAATTGTCTGCGTCGGAACAATTGAAGAGCCTATTGTCTGGGTAATTGCACCAGCTTCCCTTTCAGCTACAGTTGATTTTCTTATGGTGTCAAGTATCTTGGTTTTACCGTGGTCAACATGACCCATAATCGTTACAATAGGCTTTCTAAGCTCCATAAATAAGGAAAGAAAAATGATTTATACTTAAATCTTTAGGTTCGTACCTGCTGCCAGATTTTGTATTTTGATATGGTTGCAGAGATTATACCCAGTAAAAGAAATAACTGGTAAAATGCCCCTGACTGTACAACTGGCCCGATACAGTCTCCCGGATACATGCGCTGGTAGTCAAGGTCAAAGCTTTTGCATATTTCACTTTGGGAAAGCTCTGTGCTACAGCAGTTACTGTAATATTGCCCCCACTGGATTGAAAGTCCGACAACCAGGCAAAAGATGAAGGCAAAGACCCATGCAGAAACTTTAGTCTGCTTCATCAGGTAATAGGTAGGAACGCATGCATAAAGCATTGCAAAGCCAAGAGTCATATGGGATAAAGATGTAAATGTGGCAAGTGTAAAGGGCTTTCCCAGGTTTAAGAGTACAAATACCATATAAGTTGCAATTACGAGCCCAAGAACATAAGGTGCTTTTACAAACGAGGGCATCTTTACCCCGAAATCATTTGCAAGCTTAGTGTAGCCGTAGGGTATAAAAATTGAGATTAGGCCTAAAAACAGTGCTCCTGTGAAAAACCTTAAAGCATCGTTAGGGAAAACTATCATAAAAAGGATTGCTGTAATGGCCCAGAACATAAATGAGATTGCGCCTGTAGAAAAGTAGATCCAGCCTTTGGTTGCACCCCTTGTGTTTATGTAGATTAAATAACCTAACACGCCTACTGTTATTGCGATTATTATTGCAGGTACCCTGAATAGGATTGTAAATATTGTAGCTTCCATGTTGGAGATATTTTTTATTAACCACTATATATACTTTATGTTTTTAATCTTTTATTATAATTTTTTTTGACAATTCGTATATGTAATAGTTAATAAAAGGTAAAATTGAGAGGTTGTGCCTTAAGTGCAAAATGACTAATATGCTCTTTGTAAAACTGAAAGGAAGCCATGCTCTCTAATAATTATAAATCTTGAAAATTGAGACAAAAATTAGTTAAAGACCTGGCTCATTTTGTAGGCACAATCAATTTTGCCTAAGAAAAACTATGCGCAAACGATAATTTCTTTTTATTACAATCAGATTGTCTCCTTATGGTAATCAATCTGGTTTAGTTTTTTTATTTTAC
>JBMCCQ010000064.1:0-3459 GCA_048618745.1 Candidatus Nanoarchaeia archaeon | reverse complement strand
TTCGTCCATAATAATTCCTAGACCTATCTCGTTTAAAAATCTTTTGCTAGGCAGGATAATTTTGCATTCCGTAATATTTATAAATATGATATTAATCCAAAAGCTTAATCAATAGATAAGCCGGTTCACTGAGCTTGCTTATACTGGAGATTGCGCTGTAATTTCTGTGCTTTCTCCGTAAATGGAGGTAATATAAATGGCAAGAATGCACTCAAGAAAGAGAGGGGTATCAGGCTCAAATAAGCCTTACAGGAAGAGCCCGCCCAGTTGGGTGAGGTATAAGCCAAAAGAAATTGAGATGTTAGTTGTAAAGCTTGCAAAAGAAGGCAAGACCGCATCGCAGATTGGAATAGTTCTCAGGGACAGCTACGGCATACCTAATGTAAAAGACATTACAGGCAAAAAGCTGCACAAAATCCTTGAGGAGAAGAAGCTTTCAACTGAAATTCCTGAAGATCTTATGGGAGTAATTAAAAAGAATATCAAGGTAAGAAAGCACCTTGAGGACAACCCTACAGACAAGGTTGCTAAAAGGGGTTTACAGCTTGCTGAGTCTAAGATAAAAAGGCTTGTAAAATACTACAAGAGAGAAGGCAGGCTTTCCGCTGACTGGAGATATGATCCTGAAAAGGTTCGTCTGTTAATTGAATAAAGGAAATGAAAGACAGTTTTCAAAGCGAGATTGAAAACGCAGTTTCTTTTTTTTCTTCTTTAGAAAAAGGTCCTGTCAGGCTTATAAGCCATCATGATGCTGACGGCATATGCTCTGCTGCGTTAATGGTTATTTTACTTAATAAGCTGGACATATCTTACTCTATCTCAATTGTGCCCAGCCTGAAAAAAAGCTTTATTGATAGTCTTTCCAGAGAGAACTATGAAACCTTTATCTTTACTGACGTTGGGGCCACTCAAATAAACGAAATCAGCGAAAACCTCGCAGACAAGAATGTGCTAATCCTTGACCATCATCAGACTACGCTTAAAGAAAAGGGAAGAATAGTGCATGTAAACCCCAACAAAAACGGGGGATATAATAATGATATATCAGGGGCAGGAGTAGTATATAATTTTGCATATAATGTTACCCCGGAGATAAAAAGATACGGGCATTTGCCGATTATTGGTGCAATAGGCGACTGTCAGGAAAGAAACGGTTTTAACGGGAGAAACAAGGAGCTACTTGAATCTGCCGAGAAAGAAGGCACAATGAGGGTTTATGAAAGCCTGAGGCTTTTTGGTGCAAAGACAAAGCCCTTAACAAAACTTCTAAAACAAAACTATGACCCATACATAGCAGGAGTTTCAGGAAGCTTCAGGGGAACTGTCAAATTTTTACAGGAGCTGGGCATTGAGCACAGGGTAAATAACAAACAAAAAATGCTTGATGATCTGAGTGCAGGGGAAAGGGAGAGATTAATTAAGGCTCTTGAGAATAAACTTCCAAAAAATAAAGGTATTACGGGAAAGGTCTACACTATCCCTAACGAAAGGGGAGCATTTGCAGATGCAAGGGAATTCTCAACAATACTTAATTCCTGCGGCAGGATGGAAGAGGCAACAACAGGGCTTGCAGCATGCCTTGGAGACAATAAGATGAAGGCAAAAGCCGAAGAAGTCCTCAAAAGCTATAAAAGAGAGCTGCAGGCCATAATTGACTGGTTCAGGGAAAACAGAAACAGCGAGGATATTAGAGAAGGCTCCAATTACATAATAATAAACACCAAAGACAGGACGCTCTCTTCAATTGCAGGGACTTTTGCAAGCATGATATCATTTTCAAACTACATTGAAAAAGGAACTCTTATACTTACTATGTCAAGAAGCGATGATAACACAACCAAGGCTTCTTTGCGGATGGCGGGAGGAACGCATAACACTAAAACAAACCTCAACGAAATAATGCGAAAAATAATTAACTCAACTGGGGGGGAGTTTGGCGGACATGCTAATGCTGCCGGGGCAAACATCGAAATTTCAAAAGAAAAAAAATTTATTGAAGAGGCAGAAAGGGTCTTTGAAGAAGAGGGAATTATGGAGAAAATTGTTTCCCATGAATAAATACCATTTCAACAACGCCCTTTGTTAAGAGGTTTTCAAAAGGAGACCAGCCGCATTTTGATTTTACGTTTACCTGCTCTTTTTTTTCGCAATTTAGAACTGTGAGGTTTGCAGTATAGCCTTCTTCAATTTTTCCAAGCTTCTTATTACTGAACTGATTTAAAAAGCCTCCGGGGTTGTAAGCACAAACCCTTGAAATATCTTCAGGGTTTAATCCATTATCCATAAGCCAGCAAGCGATCTTTGAAAATGTATCCAGATTAGGCACGCCTGCACATCCCTCCTCCTTTTCTTGCGCGAGATGCGGGGCATGGTCAGTTGCGAGGTAATCAATGCTTCCATCCTTTAACCCCTCAAGAAGGGCCTTGCAGTCGGACGCTTCCCTTAAAGGAGGGTTCATTTTAAGAAAATTGGGCTTGAAATCAATAATCATGCTTTCATCAAAAAATAAATGATGCGGTGTTACTTCACATGTAACCTTGACTCCTTGATTTTTTGCCTGCCTGATTAGTTCAAGGCCTTCTTTTGTAGAGCAATGACATATTTTACCAGTCAGCTCATACTTTCTTATCAGCTCAATTGCATGCTTTATAGCTTCTATCTCTGCCTGCCTCGGTCTTTGTTTTTCATGTGTTTTTTTATCTTTGTTTGCAATTAAAATCTGCTCATCCTCGCAGTGAAAACTTACATTTTTTCCCCTGTATTTTTCAATCGCAT
Source organism: Candidatus Nanoarchaeia archaeon (assembly GCA_048618745.1). GTDB lineage: Archaea > Nanobdellota > Nanobdellia > Woesearchaeales > DSVV01 > CAZBGG01. The sequence goes on along the minus strand of JBMCCQ010000064.1, from coordinate 684 downwards.
GCTCAAGCTCTTTATTTGAGTTAAAGAATAACTCGCCAACAGACTGGCCCATAAAAACCTTGTAGGGAACATTTTTTTTTAGTGGCTTTGTGTTTTGCCCAACGCCTGCGTACAAAAGGACGCCAACATCACAATTTTGTGTAAGACTTTGCTTTTTTTCATAACTTTCATCATCTACAGGCGGGCATGGATTATTGGGCATCTCTGCAATAAATGTAACTCCACCATTAATTGCTGCTTTTCCTGCGCTATTAAAATCCTCTTTGTAGTTTTGTTTTCCAGTAATATCCTCTCTTGCATGCACATGCAGGTCAATAAAGCCCGGAAAGATAAAAGAATTTGTTAGAATATCTGGTTTTCCGATGCTGCCAACTTTTTTTATCACGCCATCCTCAATTAATACCTGACCGTCTTTTATGCCATCAAAATTTACGATTTTGCCTTCAATAACTACCATCAGGAAAAGGCAAGCCAAACTACAATATAAATTTAACCTAAAAAATTCATTGTGCAAAAATTCCGGAAAAACGAATTTACCGGCCTTATGAATAAGGTTTTATATTGGAAAACATCTCATTAATGCAAAATCTAATATATAAGTAATATCAAAAACAATATATGCGCAAGACATTCCACTGCATAAGATACACACTATTGATATTAGTCTGCCTTCCGCTAATGTTT
>JBMCCQ010000063.1:0-3686 GCA_048618745.1 Candidatus Nanoarchaeia archaeon | reverse complement strand
ATATACATAAAAATATACTAAGGGATAATTATGGATGTTGAAAAACTAAAAAAAGTAAACCAGCTTGCCACAACCTTAAGGGAAAAGGGTCTTGCTGACGGGAGAGAAGAGGCTGCAATGCTTGCAGGTCGTATGAACTATGAGCATGGGGATCAGGGCATGGAAAAAATTTTTTCAAATGAAAAAACTGAGGTAGAAACATCTGAACCTCAGCAGCCTGAAAAACAGGATGATAAGCAGGCGATGGATGAAAAAAAAATGTTGAATATATTGCAGAAATTTGCTGACCAGTTCTCACAGGAAGTAAATGCTATGAATGATAAGATTAAGCAACAGCAGGATGCCATTGAGAAAATGGCTCATGAAATCGGAAGGCTGAAAAACCAGGGAGCTGTAAGCCAGGAACCACAGCAGACTCTTAATAAGGAAGAGGAGCAAACAACTAAGCAAACACAGGAAACCCAGGACACTCAGAAAAAAGAGGGCAATGAACAGCCCCGTTCAGGAGGTTATGAATCTGATGATGTGTGCATAGAGAAGTTTTTTTACTTCGGCCAAAAATGAAAACAAGATTTTTGTATGGGATTGGTTTTTTGATTGTAATTTTGGGATTGGGTATAACTAATTTTGTAAACCGCAAGTATGAGGATTTTTATTCATTGATAGAAGATGCAAAGAATTTCTTGAGGACGTTGAAATGAAAATTGAAACTTACATTAACAAAAAGCACAAGCCTGCTAAGGATGAGCTGGTCGCAGAGTATTATGTTGAGACAAATACAAGCCTGGAGGAGGCTGCAAACAACCTTGCAAAAGAATCTTCTATTGGCACATGGACTGATATTGCAACTATGAATGAAAAGGTTGCACACAGGCTAAAGCCTACAATTTATTTTATCCAGAAAAAAGGGGTAAATAAGGGAATAGTAAAAATTGCCTACCCTTACGAGTTATTTGAAAAGGGCAATATGCCCCAGATCTGGTCAAGTATTGCAGGAAATATCTTCGGGATGAAGGCTGTAAACAAATTACGCCTTATTGATATTGGATTTCCTGAAGTTCTGGTAAAGTCATTTAAGGGGCCAAGATTCGGGATACAGGGAATCAGAAAACTTACAAAAACCAAAAAGAGACCCTTAGTTGGAACAATTGTAAAACCCAAGGTTGGCCTTACGCCTGCACAGCATGCAAAAGTTGCCTATGATGCGTGGACAGGCGGGCTTGATGTAGTAAAGGATGACGAGAATTTAACAAGCATGACTTTTGATAATTTCAAAAAAAGAATGGAGTTAACTTTTAAGGCAAGAGACAGAGCAGAAAAAGAAACTGGTGAAAAGAAAATATACATGCCAAATATTACTGCTGAAACATTTGAGATGCTTAAAAGAGCTGAAATTGTTGACAAATGTGGTGGAGAGTACGTTATGGTTGATATTCTTACCTGTGGATGGTCTGGTTTGCAGACTATAAGGGATAAGGTAAATAAGGTTATTCACGCGCACAGGGCGATGCATGCGGCCTTAACAAGAAACCCTGAGCATGGCATTTCAATGATGGTAATTGCGAAATGCGCAAGGTTAATTGGTGTTGACCAGCTGCATGTTGGAACAGCTTCAGTTGGGAAAATGAATGAGCAGGGGCACGAGTGTGTTGAAATTGAAGAAGAGATTGAAAACCAGAATATAAAAGAGCACTCTCTTGTATTAGCTCAGAAATGGCATAATATAAAGCCTGTTTTGGCTGTCGCTTCAGGAGGAATTCACCCCGGTTCAGTTCCCAAAGTGATGAAGAAAATGGGAAATGATATTGTAATGCAATTTGGCGGAGGCTGTCATGGTCATCCTAATGGGACTTATGATGGGGCAAAGGCAATCAGGCAGGCCCTGGCATTAACAATGAAGAGAATTCCTTTAAGTAAAAATAAAGATGAAGAGCTAAAGCTTGCGATAGGGAAGTGGGGCAAATAATTATTTAGGCATCCTGCCCACTAACAGAGATAATATCCTGTAATCTGTTCTGCCGTTTCTGAAAATCTCTTTAATTGCAAGCCAGAGCCAAAAGAGCCTTAATTTGAATTTCATTTTGTGCATAGGATAGAAATATGCTTATTTAATATATATCTTTTGGAATGTTTTTTGAAAATCTTTCAAAATATAAGTTCGTAATTTATAAATTATTATACTATTAAAGTCCATTAGCTTTAAAAAGGAGAAGCTTTTCACAAATTAAGTTCACTAAGAGAATTAGAGCTTGTAGTGTTGCATGCAAAGGGATGCACGTTTTTAAAATCCGTAAAAGGGTTTTGCTCACTTGCGTTCGCTTACGCCTAAAAAACAATTTGGGCCCGTAGTGTAGCTTGGGCAGGCTGAAACTTTGGTTTGCCTGGAGCAACTATCACTGGAGCTCGGGGTTCGTGGATGTGGAGATGCCAAATATTTCCAATAATGACACGGACAGCTTCTAACGGGGGTTCAAATCCCCCCGGGCCCACTTTTTCAGCTATGAGTTTCGAGTTGCCAGTTTTGAGTTCTGAGTTGGCCGCGTTAAGCCAGAATAAGCTTGAGAAACTGAGGCAGGCAAGTAGTGATACCCTGAAGCAAAAAAAGATTACTATTGTTTCATCAATTTTTCTTTAAAGATACTATAAATTATGGCCATCGCAGGTGCACCTACAAAAGCAAAAGTAAGAATAATTCCCTCATTTACGCCCAAATAGGAAAGCCTAGGTAATGTGGCCATTAATAGAAATACAATAACAAGAGACATAATGAAATCTATGTAGTAGTTCTTTCGTTTCTTCTTAAAAATTTTGCTTATGTCTCCATTATTCTTTGCTTTGACCGTTTTTTCTGTATTTTGGTGGAATTTCTCAAAATCTATTATACAATGTTCTGGATTTTTTATGGAACATAACACTACTAGATCATCGTCCACCTTTAAATCTCTAAGTATTGTTTTGCCAGGTTTTTTTACACATACTTCAACAGATTTTTTTTTGCCAGCATCATTAAAAGTAATCTTCATTCTTCTGTATGCAAGTTTTTCATTACTAAAATCAAAATCAAGCCCGGTTATTTTTACTTTTTTTGACAAACCTTTTTCCTTTATTTCCTTATACTTTCTGTAAATCCTGTATTTACTAAGTAACCTATCAAAATACACTATTGGATAAATTGCTAACAGAACACCAAATAAAAGGATTAGGGGATTACCGGTATTATATGAGTAAATAATTCCTATAACTGAAATCAAAAAAATTATTATGGAAAAAATCCCTTGCTTGCTGCGATAAACTGGCAATTGTTCAAGAAGTTTCTTTTCTTCCCTCGGTAATAATTGATACATATAAACTTATTATGGTAAAAAAACTTAAAAACTTTACTATTCTTAAATCCAAAAAATCGAAGAAGGAGGTGAGTTAAAAAACTGGTTCAAAAAATACCAAAAGAGCACCCAAGGTAATGCAAAAGGCCACGAACCCTCAAAACTCACAACTGCAAACTGGCCTGATTCAAATCCCCCCGGGCCCACTTTTTTAAAATCGTACTGGAACTTTTAAGTTCCAGGGTCTGCATCTAAGTGTCAACTGATTATTCAGTTGTTGAGAATCCCCCCTGGCCCATTTTAATTTTCTTTCTAAAATACGGCGAAAACTTTAAAAACGACTTCAATTTTGTTTATGTTTAT
>JBMCCQ010000062.1:0-4006 GCA_048618745.1 Candidatus Nanoarchaeia archaeon | reverse complement strand
TAAATAGTAAAATATTTAAATCACTTACTGCTCTCTTGTTTTATAATGGGAGTTGAAGAGATATTTAGAGGCTATACTGCAACAGTTATCGGCGGAGTAGACAGGGGTGATTATGAAAGCCGGTTACAACAATTAGGCTTTGAAAAAGTCTATCGCTCTTATGATAAAAAAGACCTAAAAAAGATGCCAAAGCTTCTTAACAACTCTGATATTGGAATAGTTGTAGGGGGCTGCTGCTCACATGTTCAATTAAAAAAAGCAAAACAGGTTTGCGGTGAACTAGGAGTACCTCTTATAAACGTTCCCGGCTCTTCAGGTCCCCTTAATGTGACAAAATATCTCTTAGAAAACCACCAGGATATATATCAAAGATTACATAAGTCATAAGTTCCAAACCCAGCAGATATTAAAACCCCAATTTTATTCGCTCTAAAATGGATATCCGTGAAAAATTGGACTTAACCCATGAAGACATTACATCGCTGGACTTTATCTCTTTTAATCCTCCCTACATATTCAGAAAGCACTACAACCAGGGGCTTCGCTCCCATATCATGCAGGTTATCAGGCCAGAAGAATATAAAAGAGAAAGTAGTGGGGAGTTAATAAACGGCCAGATGGATTATTCCATAGCAAGGCCTTCGTATATGCTGAGAATCTTTAAATCAAAGGTAACCAAAGATGAGGCACTAAATGAGATCCAAAAGCTCAAAATTATGCGCGAGTATCTCAAAGAAAGCATGGCACACTCAAACGAGTTTATTGCCTCCTACAATAATGAGCCCATTCTTTGCGGCCTGCAGGAATACATACAGGGAGATACAATAGACCCATGGTTTTGCGTTCCTGCTTCTTATGACAACGACTTTTCAAATGAGATGAATAAGTTTATCGACAGGGTTAAAAAAACAATACATAACACTGGGTATGTGCCCGACCTTGCAGGTAACGGCAACCTTGTTTACAGCAAAAGGGGAGTAGTTTTAACAGATATGAACAACATCAACAGTATTGATTACTCCCAAAATATATTCTTAGATGACAAGGGATTCCCAATCATTGACACTTCAATTGAGGCATTATCCAATTTGGAAAGGGCAGTAAACGGAATTGCTGAAGATAAATTATACGACCATTTTCTTGAGCCGCAAAGAAGAGAGCAGGTAGGTAAGATAAGAAGGGACTGGAGAAAAGTGGATAAGCCATTCATGGGAGCTCATTAACTTTTCCGTTTTAACAAAATATAAAAAACACTTAATTAAAACAACCATTATGAAAGAAGCAGCAGTTTTTGATGTGGACAAAACCATAATTAAGGGAAACACAGGAATAATTTTTACTATAATTTTTTTAAAAAAAGGCTACCTTTCTCTTTGGGAATTTTTAAAGATAATTTATTATGCAGTAATGTATAAATTGCACAGGTTTGATTATGAAAAGGGTATGAGATCAGTTTATTCTACCTTAAAAAACCACAACAGACAAGAGCTTTTGAAAATAATCAACTACAGTTATTCAGAACATATTGAGCCAAAGATATATGACTTTATGAAAAAAGAAATAGAGATGCACAAAAACAAAGGCAGGGTAATTATTTTTGCAACAAACTCAATGAAAGAAATGGTTGATAAACTGGCAGAAGGGCTTAGGGCGGATTTCTTATTATCAACAACAGCTGAGCATAAAAACAAAAAATTCACCGGAAGAATAAAAAATATCTGCTATGGAAAGGAAAAGGCTGCACAGGTGAAAAAATTCTGCCAAAAAAAAGGGCTAAAAATAACACACGCCTACTCAGACCATTACTCTGACAGGCATCTTTTAATGCTTGCCCAAAACCCGGTTGCAGTAAAGCCAGACAAAAAGCTTAAAAAGTTTGCAGAAAGCCGAAACTGGAAGGTGATTAGATGATTAATACAATAATATTTGACATGGACGGAGTAATTATAGATTCAGTTAAGGTTCATTTCAGGATTTGGAAGGAAGTTGCTGCTAAATACAATGTGGAATTTGATGAAAAATTCTTAGACAGGGTAAACGGCATGGACACTCCCAGAATTGCCCAAACCCTGGTTGACGAGTACAAACTTAGCGCCAGCGCAGACGAGATTGCAGTGGAAAAAAGAAGGCTTTCAGGTGAGAAAATTAAAGAAGGTGTTGAATTGTTTCCCGGTGTTAAAGATACCTTGGGGAATCTGAAAAAACTTGGTTATAGAATAGGACTTGCGACAATGTCGCCAAGAGAGCATGTTGAAAACGCTCTTGGGACAAACATATTAAATCTTGAGCTTGATAAGATTGTAACAGCTGATGATGTGGCTAACCCTAAACCTGCCCCTGATATATTCTTAAAATGCGCAGAAAAGCTTGGAAAAGAGCCCGAGCAGTGTGTGGTGGTTGAAGATGCAATTAATGGCATAACTGCTGCCAAATCTGCCGGGATGAAAGCAATAGCTTTAACAACTACAACCTCTAAGGATAAATTCACAGAGGCAGATGCTATAATTCCTTCAATAAAAAACCTGAATTCTGACCTTATTCACGCGCTTGAATCAAAGATAGAAATCACAAAGGAGGAGCAAAATGAGTAATGAAACAAAAGAGTATGAAATCAGGGATATTAATTTAGCTTCCTGGGGAAGAAAGGAAATTGAAATCGCTGAAAAAGAGATGCCGGGACTTATTGCAACAAGGGAAAAATACGGCAAAGACAAGCCGCTAAAAGGGGCGAAGATTTCAGGAAGCCTTCATATGACTATACAGACTGCTGTTTTAATTGAAACTTTAGTTGAGCTGGGAGCAGATGTCAGGTGGGCTTCATGCAACATATTTTCAACACAAGACCATGCAGCTGCAGCAATTGCAGAAAAAGGCGTACCAGTATTTGCATGGAAAGGCGAAACTTTGGAAGAGTACTGGGATTTACTTGAAAAGGCCCTGACATTTCCGGACGGCTCAGGCCCTGACTTAATTGTTGATGACGGAGGAGATGCAACCTTAATGGTTCATAAGGGCGCTGAGTTTGAAAACAACCCCGGGCTTTTTGATAAGGATTACAGCGACGAAGGAGAAGATTTTAAAGAGCTTGTAAAAAAATTAAAAGCAACCTATAAGGAAAATCCTGTTAAGTGGCAAAGCATTGCACAAAAAATAAAGGGAGTCAGTGAAGAGACAACTACCGGTGTACATAGATTATACCAGATGCTGCAAGCAGGCACATTATTATTCCCAGCAATTAATGTAAATGATTCTGTTACCAAGTCAAAGTTTGACAATCTGTATGGCTGCAGGGAATCACTTGTCGACGGGATAAAAAGGGCAACTGATGTAATGATTGCAGGAAAAACTGCTGTAGTTTGTGGCTATGGCGACGTAGGAAAGGGAAGCTGCCAGTCGTTAAAAGGATTAGGTGCAAGAGTGATTGTAACAGAAGCAGACCCAATATGTGCGCTGCAGGCAGTAATGGAAGGCTTTGAAGTAAAACAACTTGAAGACACTTTAGGAGAAGCTGATATTTATGTTACCGCAACAGGCAATAAAAATGTAATAACTGTTGAACATATGAAAAAGATGAAAGACCAGGCAATAGTCTGCAACATCGGCCATTTTGATAATGAAATTCAGGTTAGCGCATTAAATGAAAGCGAGGGTGTAGAAAAGGTTAATATTAAGCCGCAGGTTGATAAATATGTCTTTAAAGACGGCCATGAGATATTTCTCTTAGCAGAAGGCAGGCTAGTTAATTTAGGCTGTGCAACAGGGCATCCAAGCTTTGTAATGAGTAATTCATTTACAAACCAGGTTCTCGCACAAATTGAGCTTTGGCAAAATGAGCATGAAATCTCTGTAAGGATGCTTCCTAAAGAGCTTGATGAAGAGGTTGCAAGACTGCATTTAGAAAAACTTGGTGTAAGGCTTACTAAATTAACAAAAGAGCAGGCCGAATACATTGGGGTAAAACCTGAAGGGCCCTTTAAGCCTGAGCATTACAGGTATTAATTTTTTT
>JBMCCQ010000061.1:0-4063 GCA_048618745.1 Candidatus Nanoarchaeia archaeon | reverse complement strand
TACACTAATACATACTTATTTAGTTATAGAATGTATTTTATAAATATTATAATTAATGCAATCTGAGTTTATTTAATCTATCAACTCTCTGTTGCACAGGCGGATGCGTGCTTAAAAGATTAACAATGCCACTTGCTTTAAAGGGATTGGCAATGAATAAACTAGAGCTGCTGGGGCTTCCAAATCTCATAGGATTTTTTTTGGCTGAGTCATGAATTTTTTCAAGTGCGCTTGCCAGGCTTTTAGGGTCGTGAATAATTCTTGCACCAGTTTCATCTGCAAGATATTCCCTGGAGCGCGAGATTGCAAGCTGAATAACAACAGCCATTAGGGGTGCTACAATTGCTAATACTAAAAGCCCGATTAACCCGCCGCCATCATCATCTCCTCCAAACCCACCAAAGATTGCACTCCACCTTGCCATAGAGGCGACAAACCCGATTATTCCCGCAATTGTCGCAGCTACTGTCTGAATTAGAATATCCCTGTTTTTTATATGGCTAATTTCATGAGCCAAAACCCCTTTAAGCTCATTTTTAGTTAAAAGACTTAAAATTCCTTCAGTGCAGGCTACAGAGGCATTTTTTGGGTTTCTGCCTGTTGCAAAGGCATTGGCCTGCGAGCTTGGGATTATATATACCTTAGGCATAGGTATTTTCGCTTGCTGTGCAACTTCCTTTACCATGCCATAAAGCTCCGGATAAGAATTCAAAGTCACATGCTTTGCCTTATACATTTTTAAAACTATTTTATCTGACCAGAAATAACTAACAAAATTCATTCCAACAACTATCACTATTGCTAAGCCTAGTCCAAAAGCCCCACCCAGCAACTGACCTACAAACAACAGCATTCCTGTCAGCAGTGCCAAAAGTACAAATGTTTTAAACTGATTAATCATATGAATGCAAAATCTTATCTCATTTATAAACTTTATTGATTAGTAATCCGCTAAAGACTATACCAAAATTTTATTCAAGATGTCCTGCTAACTTATCTATTCCTTCTATATGGCTTAATTTGGTATTTTTTTGCAGCCATTCCCTGAAATAATTATCCACCGTAACCCTCTGTGACTGAAGCCCTGTATTCAATTTGCCATAAAGCTCTTTTCCCTTTTTGTCAAAATCCGTTAAAATAATTGCTTCACTGCCTGCTTGCGCAACCCTTTCTGTAATTCTAAAAACTGGCTCTTTACTCAGCTTGAATATTTTATTTGTAACTCCAAGTTTTAACAGAGCTTTTTCATCTTTTTTCCCTTCCACAATAACCGGCTTTGCAGAAGTCTTCAATTTATTAAGCCAATCCTGAAATTCAGACATAGTAGGCAAGTAAAATTTATTCAGTTAAATTTGTTTTGTATATATAGTTGAAAAGATAATTGGAAAACGCAAAACACTCTTTTTAGAATTTTATACATTTTTTTACCCTCAGAAGTAAGTTAAGCATTTTGCTCCGATGATTATCCATGCAATTATTCCCGAAAAGTTTATTAAATAAATATTCCTAAAAAGTTTTACAAACACAAAGAGGTGAAGATCATGGAATATAAAGTTCGCGGAACAACAATGCAGGTAGTTGATGTACAGTTACAGCAGGGAGAAACAGTTTATACTGAAGCAGGCGGAATGGGATGGATGAGCCCTAACATCAAAATGGAAACCAACTCAAAAGGAGGGTTTATGAAAGGACTTGGCAGAATGTTCAGCGGAGAGTCATTTTTTATGAACCTTTATACATGCACTGAAGGGACTGGCCTTATAACTTTTCCCTGTGAAATGCCAGGCAAGGTAGTTCCCATGAAATTAACAGAAGGAGAAGCCATAATTGCCCAAAGAGATGCTTTTATGTTTGCTGAAAATTCAGTTAAATTGGAAATGCATTTCAGAAAAAATCTGGGAACGGGCTTTTTCGGCGGAGAAGGCTTCATAATGCAAAAGATTAGCGGACCAGGCCAGGCATTCTTCGAATTTGGAGGAGAGATTACAGAATATAACCTCCAGGAAGGTCAGGTATTAAAAATTGACCCGGGTTACATAGGATGTTATGAGGAAAAGGTCAGCTTTGAGCTAACCACGGTTGGAGGAGTGAAAAACAAACTTTTCGGCGGAGAGGGATTTTTCCTCGCAACTGTAAAAGGACCGGGCAAGGTCTGGCTTCAGAGCCTCCCTCTTGCAAGGCTGGCACAAAAGCTGATACCGTATCTGCCTAAAAAGAAGAATTAAAAATGGACTTTGGAGCAATTCTTACAATTGCATTGTTTGCCGGGGCAGGAGCATTACTATTAATAATGCTTCTCACTGGCATCTATTATCTTTTTAGGAGAAGAAAAAAGCTGCATGAGATGAGTCCATCAAACACAAGCTTTAGCATTGAGCAGACAAGAGAAGTAGATAAAGAATATAATAAAAAGTAAATTCACAACAAAAGATATAAAGGTTTGCTTCGTTCTCTAAAATATGATTGATATAGGCACTGTTTTAAAGCATTACAAAAGAGAAGATATACAAAAAGAAATGGTTTTGGGCGGGGAAGACAGAGAGGTTGCTGTAAAATTTGGTGAAAAGGGTTTTGGCAAACGCCCGGACACCCTGCAATATCCTAAAGACGTATTGGAATTTGCAAAGCAAAAGACTACATCATTTCATGTTAGTGAAGAGAGATGGTTTAATCCATTACAGTTACAGACTGGTTTAAAGCCTGAAGAGCTTGATGAGATCAGGAAAGGCTGGGATTTAGTCCTTGATATTGACATCCCTGACTGGAAACTATCAAAAATTATTACATGGCTATTAATAAGAAGCTTAAAAGAACATGGAATAAAATCTGTTTCTGTCAAATTTTCGGGGAATAAAGGCTTTCATATAGGTGTTCCTTTTGAGGCTTTTCCAAAAACTATTTCTGGAGAAGAGACAAGGAAGCTTTTTCCGGATATGTGCAAAGATATCTCGCTCTACCTGATTGAATATATTGGGAGAAAGCACACAGAGTATAATGAATCAGAAAACACAGTTACATTTGGCGGAGAATATACCTTTACTCTTGAACACATCTCAAAAGCAATTGAAAAAGAGCAGGAAAAACTTCTTGAATGGAAATGCAGTAAATGCGGTAAAAGAATAAACAAAAAACCAGAAACATTTGCCTTTGAGCATATATGCCCGCAATGCGGCAAATTGGTAAAAACTGATGAAGAGTACATTAAATGCGACAAATGCAAAACATTAATGGATAAAAAGCCTATTGAAAAGAAGAAAGTTTGTGAATGCGGCAGCACACAAGGATATAAAGAATTCTCCCCGCTCTCTGTAATTGAGGTAGACACCTTGTTAATTTCCTCCCGGCACCTTTACAGGATGGTTTATTCTCTTCATGAAAAATCAGGATTATGCTCAATTCCTTTTGACCCTGAAAAAATTCTTAACTTCAAAAAAGAATGGGCTGAGCCAATAAATGCAACTGTAAGCGAATATAGATTTCTTGACCCCTCAAATGCTTCTTCAACTGAATCCACGAAGCTAATTGAGAAGGTTCTTGAGTTCAAAAACACAGGCAAGGAAAAAGAAATCAGAGAAGAGCAGTATAAAGAAAAGGAGAAGGCTAACAAAAACATGATTGATATTGAAAATTTGCAGGAAGCAATCCCCGCAGATTTTTTCCCCCCCTGCATACAAAACATCCTGGCAGGACTTGAGGATGGGAGGAAAAGATCATTATTTGCCCTTATAAATTTCCTTGCAAATACAGGCTACGAATGGGAGAAAATCGAGGAGATCTTATATGACTGGAACACGCGCAATCATGAAGAATTAAGGGAGGTAACATTAAAGGGTCAGCTTAGATACCGCAAACAACAAGGTAAAATCCTGCCACCCAACTGCAGTAATGAGGCATATTACAAGGACCTGGCGGTGTGCCAGCCGGATAACTTCTGCCCGAAAATAAAAAATCCAGTAAATTATGCAGTGTTGAAATCAAAAGCCGCAAACCAAGACAGCAAAGGAAGACAAAAATTAACACAAGAGCAAAAAGAGATGAGAAGAAAATACAGGGAAAAGAAGAA
>JBMCCQ010000060.1:0-4086 GCA_048618745.1 Candidatus Nanoarchaeia archaeon | reverse complement strand
CTCAATTCTTTTCTATATGTTAATAATCCTCTGCTTTAAGGTGTAGAATCTTTTCTTATAATGTCCTCTTCCAGATACTCTCCTGTCTGGGTTTCAATAATTTCAAGGACCTCAGAAGAGTTATTCTGCATTCTATGAAAACTTCCCCTTTCAACGTAGGCTCCTTCGTTTTCATTAAGTGTCTTTTCTTTTTTGTCAATAACAATATCTGCCCTGCCTTTAACAACAACCCAGTGCTCTGCGCGTTTTTCGTGCTTATGCAGGCCGATGCCCCTAAGGGGGAGAATTTTCAGGTGTTTTACCTTGTAATTATTTTTTTCTTCAAGAATATCATACTTGCCCCACGGCCTGTAGACTGTTTTATGATACTCTTTTAATCCGGAAGGTGCGGCTTCAACAAGCTTTTTTACATTATCACTGTCTTTTTTGCACACAAGGAGTGCATCTTTTGTATCAATTACAGCCAGGCCGCTTACATCACAAAGTGCAACAGTCTTTTCAGAAATCACGCAGTTTTGAGAGGAATTAATGCTCAAAAGCTCTGAGTCCGCCATATTCTGCTCATTGTCTTTTGGGAATGCATCATATATCTGGCTGAAGCCTCCAAGGTCCTTCCAGCTAATGTCAAGCTCTTTAACCTGCAATTTATAGCTTTTTTCAAGCAATCCGTAATCAACTGAGATTTCAGGAAGGCTGTAAAAGTCAGTTGAGTCACTTTTCATAAATTCATAGAGTTTTTCCTGATGTTTTTTTAGCTCGTCGGTAAATACATTCTTATTAAAAACAAAAAACCCTGAGTTCCATAAACAGCCCTCTTCAATAAATTTTTTTGCGGACTCCCTATCTGGCTTTTCCTTAAATTCCTTTACAACGCCGTCTTTATGTCTTATGTAGCCGTAGCCGGTGTGGGGGCAGGAAGGCTTTATCCCGAATATCACAAGGTTTTGACTGGATGCACCTTTAACTGCTTGCGCAAGCTTTTTCTCGTCATTAATTAAGTGATCTGAAGGAAGAATTACTGCGGTGTCCTCAACATATCTCATTGCATAGCAGATTGCAGGGAGGGTGCTTCTAGGGTGATTTTCAACAAGGATATTTTCTTCAGGAAGCTTTAGGCCAAGCTCTTGTGCTTGCCCCATAGCCAGGAATTTATGGCTTTTGTTAGTTACAACAAGAATATTGTTTGTGATTTCCCTGGCTCTTTTAAGGGCCAGCTGGAACAGGGAATAATTGTCCAGTTTACTGAACTTAATAAACTGTTTTGGATAATATTTTCTTGAAAGCGGCCATAGTCTTGTCCCGCTTCCGCCTGCCATTATTACAGCTTTCATTAAGAAAAAAAATAATCTATTTATTATATAAGGCTTTTGCACTTAGAGCCCAATATTAAATCTTGGCAGAATTGATTGCCAAAAATACGAATGTTTATATACTTTAATTGCTTTTACCTATTTTGCCACGCCGCTGTTGTCCACCAATATTTTGGTTTTTTCTCGGGCGCGGTATGTGTTTATGCCTACACTAAAAGGAAATAATTTTTTTCTTTTTTTTTCAAAAACCTTATAAAATGAACTACTTTTCCTCTATTATATCAATAAGGAGGGGTGGTTAAAACGATACTGCAGATAATATTAATAATTCTTGCCATAATTGTACTCTCGTCATTAAAGGTTGTATACCAGTACGAGAGGGGTGTTAAGTTTACACTGGGTAAATTCACGGGTGTTATGAAGCCCGGGCTTCGCTTTGTGATTCCGATAATCCAGACCTGGGAGAGGGTTGATATGAGAACGCTTGTAATTGATGTTCCCCAGCAGGATTCCATTACAAAGGATAATGTTTCTGTAAACATTAATGCTGTTATTTATTTCAGGATAAGGGATTCTGAAAAGGCAGTAATTAAGGTTGAAAACTATCTGTATGCAATAAGCCAGCTTGCCCAGACAACAATGAGAGATATTGTAGGGGAGGTAACTTTGGATGAAATATTATCAAACAGGGAGGAGATTTCCAAAAGGATAAAAAAGTCAGTTGATAAGGCCACAAACCCCTGGGGTATAGATGTTCAGATGGTGGAATTAAAGGATGTGCTGCTCCCTTCAGGCATGACGAGGTCAATGGCCAGGCAGGCTGAGGCTGCAAGAGAGAGAAAGGCAGTCATACTTAAAGCTGAAGGGGAGGCTGAGGCTGCTGATAATCTTTCCAAGGCCGCTGATATGCTGCGTGAGACACCCGGCGCCCTGCATCTTAGGACATTGCAGAGCCTGAATGATATTAGCTCCGACCAGACTAACACCACAAATTTTGCGGTTCCCCTGGAAATACTGGGTGCTTATGAAGAGGTGTCAAAATGATTGAGTACATAATTGCAGCAGGCGTAATTGTTGTAATATTTATTGCAGCAGGCATTAAGGTAGTAAATGAATATGAGCGCGGAGTCAGGTTTACTCTCGGAAAATTCACCGGCATGATGGAGCCGGGGCTTCGCTTTGTGATTCCGATAATCCAGACCTGGGAGAGAATAGACATAAGAACAATCGTTGTTGATGTACCAAGCCAGGATGCGATGACAAAAGATAATGTTTCTGTAAATATGAACGCGGTGCTTTATTACAGGGTTACTGATTCCAAAAAGGCGGTAATGGAAATTGATGACTTTAACTATGCTGCAAGCCAGCTTGCCCAGATTACGATGAAGCAGATTGTGGGTGAGGCTGACCTGGATGAGGTTCTCACAAAAAGAGATGAGCTTTCGGGAAGAATACAAAAAATTGTAGATGTTGCAACAGACCCTTGGGGGATTAAGGTTGAGCATGTAGATTTAAAGCATATTGAGGTGCCGCAGAACCTGCAGAGGATGATGGCTAAAGAAGCAGAGGCCGAGCGTGAGAAGAGAGGAGTTATTATCAGGGCTGAAGGAGAGGTTGAAGCTGCCAAGAATCTTGTGAAGGCAGCCAAAAGCCTGCATAAGTCTCCCGGGGCTTTGCATATCAGGACGCTTACAAGCATAAATGACTTGAGCAATGAGAAAAGCAACACTAATATATTTGCAATGCCGCTTGAGCTTTTACGGCTCATAAAAAGATACCAGAAATAAAGTTATTCGTTTAGGTCATAAGAGTCCATAAACCTCTGGATATATTTGAAATCCTCAATATATTTATGGCCCTTGCTTGAAATTTCATAGAATTTGCCTTTTTTTTCTTCTGTTTTTGTAATAAAACCCTTTTCAATCAAAAATTCAAGATAATCATTTAGCATTTGCGAGGATAAATTGGATTTATAGAGAATTCGCGTTGGTTTGGCTTTACCACTATTGTCCTGGATTGATTTCAGGATGTCGTAGATAATTTCTGTTCTTTCTCTTTTTTTCATTTTTTATACACTACATAAAAGTTTCCAAGGATAAAGCAATAAGTTAATAATTCCAGTAATTTACCTATTACATAGAGTGTCTGGTGGTTAACTGAAATTAAAAAGTGAAAATGACCAAAAAAGAGGAATAAGAATGCAAGGGCCACGAATAGCTGGCTTAGCTTTCGGCTTTTTAAATAGTTTGCCATATAATGCCATGAGATAAAAAGCAGGAATATGCTTGAAATAAGATAAAACATGTATAATGTGTTTGTGCTTGCAAAAATCACTGATACTGATACAAGTATGAGGAATGCAAGGAATCTTAGCCTTTTTTCCTTAAATGTAATAAAGAGCAAGAAGGCAAGCCCTATTGTAAAGAAAAATGCATGCGTTAAAAGCCCGATTGAGTTGAATGCCTGTACTGAGATTAGTTTTACAAGAAGTTCATCACTGCTGCCCATCCTTGAAAGTATTATCAGGTTTAATACAGACTGGATTACATAAGAAACGGTAAATGAGGCAAAACCCAGGCCAAAATAAAGAACATATTTTTGTGAGGTCTTTTTGTAAATACTAAATGCAATATATGCAACTATTAAGGTTACAATTGCAAACAAAAACTCAAGGATTACATTGTACTTGTAAAACCACGCGGGAGAGGGAAATAATAACTCCATTAAGCTTATGAAAGTTGTAAGCTATTTAAATTTTATGCATTTATCTTCTAAC
>JBMCCQ010000059.1:0-4363 GCA_048618745.1 Candidatus Nanoarchaeia archaeon | reverse complement strand
GCATGTTTTCTTTTCATCCCAGTTAATGCGTTTAGTACCAATTAATAGTAACAAACAATCAATTTTATAAATCTCTTTTATTACCCTTACATTATGAGACCCATAATGTCAAAAGGTTTGATAGAGCAATTGCCGGAACTGCGAGACCTTGGATTTACCGCAACGGAACTTCAGATAAGAAATGAAGAGGATTTTTCAAAAAACCCGTTAACAGAAGGTATTGATATTTACTGCATGCATGAATTCAAGGGAAGCTTTCACATGGGAAACAATAAACTTTGGGGAAATATTGGCGACAACCACATTTTTGGTGACCTCTCTGAAAAGCTCCTAAGAGACCATATAAATTACGCCAAAGAATATGGTATACCTAGGTTTGTTATCCATCCCGGCTTTGTAAATATCTTAACATCAAGTAAAGATGCTGCACTTGATACAGTTGCGAGAAGGCTTGAAAATATATATGATGAACAAGTAAAAATATGCATAGAAAATTCTGATTTCAGGCCAGATTTCACTGCCTATTTTAATGAAAGACTTGTAGTGGATTCTTTTGATGTTGATATGTTATTCAAAAAATCAAATATCCCCCTTTCGTTGACTGTTGATATTGAGCACTTGTATAATACTGCCATATTCAAGCAATTCTATGAAGATTTCCAGCCAATGTATCAGGATGTTTACATGGGAAAGATGTGCAAGGCAGATGCAGATTCAAAAGCACAGGAGACTTTAAGTGAATTTGTAAGAAATAATCCTTTTGAAACTGAAAATATTATCAAAAACTTTGTAAAGGACTATTTTGAAAAATGGAATGACTATGTTGAATTAATCCATGTTTGTGGATCTGACCCTTGTAATTATAGGTCCAGGCAGCATGGTGGACTGACTCTTTTGGGAAGCCATCTCCCGTTAGGATTTAGTGGAAGACTTGAGGGGAGTTACGTAAAAGACAGGGTTGATCATAAGTTCTATGATAGTATAGCAAAACCTGATGTACCTGTTGTTGTTGAAATTCAGGACAAGAACCTGCCCGGCGGTTATGTAAACTGGGTTGCAAAATCAAGAGATTACCTGGAAGGTATGCTAGATATGTAAAATCCCTTTTACTTTCTAATAGTTAATAAAGACTCCCTCCACATCTCCTTAACTAATGCTTCGGTATCATCCCATTCACCTTTTGCAATCCACCTGGCAAGATTGGGTATAACCTCCGGAAACTCCATTGGCTTTGGTGGGGGAAGTTTTAACCATTTTTTTACTTTGTATTCGCTCAGGTTTTTACTTACTGTTCCAAGATTTAGTTGTTCTAGTGCCAGGGCATTTGATTCCTGCTCCACCTGCTTTTCAACAGGCTTTGTTAATATCTTCTTTCCAAGATGCAGGGCCTCGCTTAGCAGCGAAAAACCACTGTTACATATAATCCCAATGCATTCTCCCAGGTCTTTGACAAAATTTTTTCTTGAAAAAGGTCTTAAATGAAGGTTACCTTCATCTTTAGCTTTGTTTATATTGCAGTAAACATAAAAATCATACTCTTTAATATTCTTCAAGTGTTTTTTTATTGAAGAAATATCTTCAAATGGTAGATACACCAAAATCTTGTTTTCAATCACCTTTTTGGCAGGCTTGACATCTGGCGGGATTGTCGGGGGAAGTATTGGTTGGTTATAATGATGCCAGTGTAGGCCCAAGGGTATGTCAACTGGAGCAAACTGTTTCATCACAAGGTTTCCAATAAGATTCTTGTCTGTGACAGGTACATCATAATAGAATGCATATAGGTGCCCTATTCCAATTGAAGGTATCTTATATCTTTTTGCAATCCTTGCAGTGATTGGCTCATAATCCGTAATAATCAGATCAACACCTTTAGGTTCATAACTGAAGATATCCGTGTAGAATTTTACCAGGTTAAGTTCTTTTATGGTTTGCAGATATTTTATTTTGCCTGATTCAGTCACAAAGGTAAGGCCTCGTTTTCTCTGTGAAGGCTCGAAAATCTCTGAGTTAATGATCTTTTTTTCAGTGTCTCCGCTTAATATGGTCTCAACTTCACAACCCAGCTTTCTAAGGGCAGGAATCATTTCCTTTGCTCTTATAATATGCCCGTTTCCCGTGGATTGAATTCCATATAAAATCTTCATTTTCTTACACGCCAATAACAGCTAATTAATAATTTAAAAAAGTTACTGCTTTTTAAACTCTTCTTCAGGAGTACCCTCAAGGTCTACTTCATTTTCTTTACTCCATTTTGACTGGCATGGTATTTTTGATTTGTCAACCCTGTGCTTATATTTTTTTGCAATCTCTGTCACCTCTTCAAGCAACCCCTCGTTAAGTGTGATTGGCTCCAGACCAAGATTTAACAACCCTGCGTTCTCAAACTCCAAATCATTATAAGGGTCCTCCTTTCTGGGGTTCTTGTAATACCTTATCTCTGCGCCTGTCATCTTCTTAACCTTTTTTGCCAAGTCCCCGATGTTTAGACATTCAGTTGTTTGGTTAAACACCCTGTACCGGTCTCCCTTATTTGGTGGATTCTGTATAGCGAGCAGGACACAATCTGTTGTGTTTTTTATGTGTATAAACGCTCTCGTCTGTCCTCCTGGTCCATAAACTGTCAGAGGATGGCCCACCTGGCTTTGCACAAGAAACCTGTTAAGTACTGTGCCATAGTCTCCGTCATAGTCAAACCTGTTAATAAGTGCCTCATCCATTTTGGTTTCAGGTGTTTGTGTTCCCCAGACAATCCCCTGGTGCAAATCAGTTATTCTTACACCATCATTTTTATTATAATAATGGAAAGTAAGTGCATCCTGGCATTTAGTTAAATGATAGATACTCCCCGGGTTGGGAGGATACATTATCTCAAGAGTCTTTTCAACCCCGTTGACATCAACTTTTACAGGCAGATAGCCTTCAGGGATTTTCATTCCTATTGATGAATAACCATAATAACCTGTAGTTCCAAGGTGGACTACATGGGTATCGACATCTGATTCTACGACTGCACTCAGAATATTATTGGTTGCGTTAAGGTTGTTATTAATTGTATATCTCTTATGAATAGAGCTTTTCATTGAATAGGGCGCCGCCCTTTGCTCTGCAAAATGAACAACTGCAATTGGCTTTAATTCTTCAAAAAGCTCAACAAGCCTTTTATAATGCAGTGAAATATCAAGATAATAATAACCAATCTCTTTGCCTGTGAGCTCTTTCCATTTGGCAATCCTTTTATTTATAGAGGAGATAGGTGTTAAAGAGTCACACTCCAGCTCTACGTCAATCTTTCTCCTTGAGAGGTTGTCAACAATTGTAACATTGTAACCTTTCTTTGAAAGCCTTAATGCTGTTGGCCAGCCACAAAAGCCGTCTCCCCCGAATACAATTACATTTTTATTTTCTGTCATTAATTCCACCTGAATTTTTCTCTTCAGATAACGTTCTGATTTAAAAACATTTTGATGTTGCAATTATTTATTCTTAAATAACAGTTGAAGTAAGACCTAAGTTTAAAAATTTTTCAGATTATCCGGTTAATTTTATAATATATAACCAAAAAATATTTGAAAGCAGTCTTTTTATGGCTTTTAAAATTAAACGGAGGGAGAAAATGGCTTTTGATAAATCACTTGACAAACAACTTTTTGAAGATTCTGTTGAGTTTGAGGGTACAACAATTAAGGTAGGCGTATATTCATATAATGAAGGCCCAAAAAAGCTGCAGATAATAAGAAAGAATGTAAATGCACAGGGAGAGCCTTCTTTTGCAAAACTTGGAAGAATGAATAAAGAAGAAGTAGAGGCAGTTATTCCATTAATGCAAAAAGCTCTTGAATATATGGAATAGGAATTACCCCTTTTTTCACCTGCTAAACCTACCCATCAATTTGGCCTTATCAAGAATATGGGGTTTCATTGCATCAAGGAGATCCTGCTTAGTTGTACTATCCGGCAGATCAAGCTTGGTGTCAAGGGCGTAGACCTTAAAATAATAGCGGTGCTCTCCTGAAGGCGGGCACGGTCCCCCGTAATCAGTCTTTCCGAAATTATTCATGCCTTGTTCACCCGGGACAGTATTTTCCTTGATTTCATTTTGCGGTTCAATATTCCAGACAACCCAGTGAATAAAGGTTCCTATGGGTGCATCGGGGTCATCCATTATTAATGCAAGAGATTTTGTATCTTCGGGAATGTCGAAAATCTCAAGAGGCGGGTTGACGTCTTTTCCCTCGCAAGTGTATTTTTCAGGTATACTCCCGTTGTCTTCAAAAACAGGGCTTGATATCTTCATATTTATCACCTCCATTATGGGTGAAATGTGTAAGTAATTATAAAATTTTTGAATAGAGCAATAAAT
>JBMCCQ010000058.1:0-4368 GCA_048618745.1 Candidatus Nanoarchaeia archaeon | reverse complement strand
ATGCTCACTATCGTTCGCCTCCGTAGCATAGCAGCTATTGCGCGAGACTTGTAATCTCGAGGTCGCGGGTGCAAATCCCGCCGGAGGCTTTTCTTGATTTTTTAGTTTAAGTTTTTATCTTTAATTCTTTTATTTTGACGAATGTAATAACAACATTGGCAGCAGACGGCCAAATCGAAGATTTGTCCTACCCGACAGCCTGGTGGGTACCTCCCCAGTTGAGCCTGCGCCACTGTTATTACTTTCATTTGTGCAATCTTTATAAGCTATACAGTAAAATATAAATAGAAAATAACTTTTACCAACTTATAATGTCCTCAACTATGAATAATGTGAAACAGTATCTTGATTCTGTTAGTTTGTGGACTATCTGGAAAAGTAATGCTTCTGCTTAAACCATTTCTTAATACAAGTCACCACTACGTAAACCTATTTTTTCTTTTTTAAAAAATCTAAAAGGTGATTTTAATGGCAATTCCACATAATGTTCAGATGCAGCTGATAAAAAAACGGCTAAAAAATAAACAAGGAAAATCAAAAATTGATGAGATCGAAAAAATCTGGGAGGAGCTTCCTGGCTACAATACAGGTCCTTATGGAGAGCTTAAAAAATGGCTCAAGTCTGAGATGGAGAAGACAAAAACAAGGAGCAAAGTAAAGCATAATGAATTTTTTGAGGTTAAGAAACAGGGGATGAGGCAATTTGTTTTAGTGGGCGCGCCGAGTGTGGGGAAAAGCTCTTTAATTAAGGCAATCTCTGGTGTTCAGACAAAAGTTGCTGAATATGAGTTTACTACATTAAGACCAATTCCTGCTGTAGTGAAGATAAATCATGCAGAGGTTCAGATAGTTGACCTGCCGGGACTTATCCAGGGCGCAGTGGATGATATTGGTGGCGGGAGAAAACTTCTGGCGATTGTAAGGAATAGTGATGGCATACTGTTAATGCATGATTTGACTAAACCAATTGGACATATAACTGGGATTTTTGAGGAGATTGAAAAAGCGAGAATAGAGAAACCTTTGCTTGCAATAGGAAATAAAATTGACCTTGCTGACAACCTTTATGAATTAAAAGGAAGGTTTAGTAATGTTGTAGGCGTGTCAGCAGAGACAGGCAGGGGCATAAAAGAGCTAAAGAATTGCATTTGGCAAATTAGCAACCTGATTAGGGTATTCCCCAGAAATGAACAAGCACCCATGGTGCTTGAATCAGGCTCAACCATTGAAGATTTTGTCAAAGGTATACACAGGGATTTAATTAAGAGGTTCAGGTGGGCAAAAGTAAAGGGCAAAAGTGTGAAGTTTGACAACCAGCAGGTAAGTTTAAGGCATAAACTGGAGGACAATGATGTAGTGGAGTTAAGTTTTTATTAATTTTTTATACAGAAAACAAATTTAGAAAAAGAAAAAAAATGAAGTTAATACTTCATATTTTTGCTAACCTTAAACTTAAGAGATTTCTTAGCTGGAATCTTAATCTTATCACCAGTCTGTGGATTAACTCCAGTCCTGGCTTTTGACTTAACCATCTTAAATGTTCCGAAACCAACCAGCTGTACTGGCTCCTTTTTTGCACCCTTAGCTACTGCTTTAAGGGTAGCATTTAGTGCCCTCTCAGCATCCGCTTTTGTCAGGTTAGCGTCTTTTGCAACTGCCTCAACAAGTTCTGCTTTGTTCATTTTATCCCCCCTTTTAGGTTTTTTTGAATACTGCAGTGTTCCTGTTATTTAAATATTTTGTGATACATTCATTTGTTTTACTGCAGTTTCAGGGGGATTTGGAAAAAATACTCTCTGAACCCGTTTATTTTACGTCCTTTTGGTGGGTCTCCTTGAAAACAGGATAGAGAGGAAACTGTAATCTGTGTGGCGGTGTTTATATAGCTCTCTTAATGCTATCCTAAACCAAAATACTCTGTTTACAAACTTCATTTCAAACCACCTCAGGAGAGTAGGATAGATGGAACAACATATCTTGTTTTGGCGGATTTAGCCGGAACAATCTGGAACAAATATTTTTATACGATAACATTTTCAGGCAAATTTATGGATGATATTATTGCTAAAGCTGACCTGGTTTACAGGGAAAATCACCCCTTACGTATAAAATTCGGAAGATGCATTTTTCTTAGCTGGTATTGTGAATTAGGCACTTGCAGGTTCTGCTTTCGCTCAACAATAAAGCACAAGATTACCCATGCGAAAAATGCCAAGAGGTCTGTTGCTTCCATAATGACTGATGCGGTTATAGGAAAGCAAATGGGCTGGCCGATTGAGTTTTTGACAGGGGGATATGGGATATTTGAATTTCCCGAGATTGTGGATATTGCCAAGAAAGTCTCTGAAATTTACGGGGAGAAAATCTGGATTAACCTTGGAGCGCTTGATAGGGAAATGCTTGAAAAATTAAAGCCTTATGTTGAAGGGGTGTGTGCGTCAATTGAAACCCCTGAAAAGGAAAGGCATGACTACTTGTGCCCTGACAAGCCGATTGAGCCGTATGAGGAAATGCTTGAGCTGGCAAAAGAGATGGGGTTTAAAAGAAGCATTACAATTGTTGTTGGCCTCGAGGAAAAACCTGAAGATATTGAGATTTTGCATGATTTTATTGAAAAACATAACTTAGAGAGGATTACATTTTATGCACTAAAGCCTGTTCAGGGCTCAGGGTTTAGTAAAAGCCCTGAAAATGAGTATTATGCCTGGTGGATTGCAAAAACAAGAATCAGGTTTCCTAAACTAGAGATAGTTGCAGGGCTTACACCCAAAAACCCTGACTATACCAGGTTAGTGGTTAGGGCCGGGGCTAATACACTGACTAAATTTCCTGTACTAAAAAAGTTTAATTCTCCTGAAACACAGCTGATTGAAAAAATGGTGAATGATGAAGGCAGGGAGTTTATCGGGCATCTGAATGAATTGCCCGATGTTGATATTCATGCAGAAGTTGATAAATTAAGTTTTGACGACGAGCTTAAAGAGAAAATGCATGAGAAGGTTGAGCAGTATCTAAGAAAGATAAGGTAACACTATTTTATATTGTTTAATGCGTTTAAATTGCTTGCAATTGAATGCAGAATAACGCAACAACATAGTTGACGGCACTACGCTTTTCGCTTCGCTCAAAGCTACTGACCACCCCGGAGGGGCCGACCCCCGTTCAGAGTGCATCAATGTTGTTGCCAATATTAAGGATTTTAAGATATAATTGTTCTCATAAAGTTATACTGATTGTTGAAAAATAAAGATATAGGCAGGGTAATGCCGGTCCCTGTAGGTGTTTTTGCCTGGTAAAAGTTGTTTTTTGTTCATTTTAAACCCTGCACTTTTTGCTGTATTGATAATAACTTGCTTATTTCTGTATACACAATGAAATTCATGCATACCCTGTCTGAGTGCTTTAATTAATTTGTATAATGGCTCAATTATTTTAATAAATGCTGTTGATGAAAAGACCATGTCAATTATTATTAATTTCCCATCTGGTTTTAGTATCCTTTTTGCTTCATTAAAAACAGCTTCGGCGTCTTTTATATGATGCAATGCAAATTTTGTAATAACAATATCATATGAATTTTCAGGAAGGCCGGTTTTGTTGGCTTCTTTGTTTATAATTTTGAGGTTTTTGTAATGGCCGTAATTTTTTTGCATTATATTAACCATATCAATGCTTGGCTCAACTGCTGTCAATTCTTTTACATTATTAATTAAGAAAGGAATGATGTTTCCTGAACCTGTTCCAAAATCAGCTACATTCTGGGTTTTTTTAAGTTTAAGAAGAGGCACAATATATGTATCAAGCATATCTGTAAAATCCTTTTGTTTTGCCCTTTTAGCAAATTTTTTTGCGTTTTTTCCTTTTATTTCTCCCATTTATTCCTCTCGTAATGCATCCACAGGCTTTAGTTTAGCGGCCTGCAGGGCCGGGAGCAGTCCTGATAACGCCCCTACTCCAAATGCGAACAACAGGCAACCAATAATCAGCCATAGCGGAAAATAGGGTGTTAAAAGACCGTATCCTGCCTCTTCTGCAATCCTTCCCCCAATTACTGCAACCACATATCCGAGTGAAATGCCAATCACCCCCCCTAAAAGTCCAAGGATTCCTGACTCACCCATAAAAATCATTGCAATATACGAGTTTCTTGCACCAATGGCCTTCATTACGCCGATTTCTTTAGTCCTTTCAATAACTGAAGTATACATTGTGTTTGCAATGTTTACTGCTGCAACAAAAACTGAAACTCCCGCTATTGCAACCAGTATGCCGTTTAATAAGGCAATGATTGTATTAAAGGTATCCAGCTGGCTCTCAAGTGTTGTGATTGAAAAATCCTCCTGACCTTCGTCCTGTTCCTTGTAATTT
>JBMCCQ010000057.1:0-4629 GCA_048618745.1 Candidatus Nanoarchaeia archaeon | reverse complement strand
ATCATTCTTCCCCATAGTAATACCCCCATTATATTCTAAAATATAAATATTGTAATATAACTCTCTTCTTAAAGTTTTCGTTTTATTGTCTTGCAAAACAAGCGTTTCATAGGTAGTGTTTAAATAGGAAGAATTGCAAATCTGAGAAACATGCTTGGTTTTTTAATTTTTCTTAGAACAAGAGCGACTGCCAAGATTCAACCGAGAATGAAATTCGAGCGTTGTGCCAAGAATCAAAGATTATTGAGCATGTTCAAATTGAGGCGGAAAGAGGGCGACCGCCGAGATTTGAACTCGGGCTACGGGATGTCTAAAGCGAAAAGAAAAATCTTAACGCTGCCACAGTCCCGTGTGCTAACCAGGCTACACCACGGCCGCCATATATTATATGGAGTGCTAAGGGTTAATTTAAAAGTTTTACTAATGTTTTCGACCGTTGCAGCTATAGAAATCCATAAGATTTTTTTCTCGCCTGCTTGAATCATAAACAAGTCCTAGCCTGTAATTAAAACACTTTAGAACGTCTTTCCAGGGAACCCTGTGGAAACCAACTGTAATCTGGGGTGTAACACTATCCCTCTTAGAAACAATTGGCTGGCACTCAAGCCCTTTTGAGTATGCATTAGCATTTACAGCATTTAAAATTTCTTTAAGAGTACATGTGGAATTATCACTACCATTATTGCTGTATCTTTGTTTTTTTAAAAAATATGCCTGGGAGCTATGTATTGGTTTATCTCCTGGCATAACAAGCATAGCAGAGGCAGCTGTAAAATCAACCAGAACATGATATGGAACAAGATCATAGCCGTTTTTCTCCTTAGCGCTTTTTGTCCGTATACCCCAAGCATCCCTGAACCTTTTATTCTCACAAAGCTTTTTAAACTGGAGGTTGCAATACTGGCTTGCCACTTCATCCTGGCCTCCTGGCATAATGATTTCCGAATCCTTTTCCAAAGTATCAATTCTGTCAGCCATATACGCACCCATCACCCTTGACAATACATCATACCGCGTAAACATCTGTCGACCGAGAGTGTCGGGAAGAAATCCTGCAAGTCCAATTGCAACGTCGTCCATTACACCTTTTCCCTTTTCTTCTCTCATATATACATTTCTTATGTCTCTTTCAGGATAATCTCTCGGATTAATTCCCTGCTCCAGTACTGCATCCCAGCATAATTCAGAAGAAGGTATTGAACTAATGTCAATCTTTTTATCAATTATCGCCCCCATTTCCTTTAGGACCTTTTTTCTCTTCTTGGGAGACAATTGGTTTAACAATGGAATCTTGTATTCTGCCTCTGCCAATTCCCCCAGGCTGATATTAAATTTTTTTAATACATTTATGTCCATTGCATGACATTCCCCGCCCCCCATTTCATGACCATATTTTTCATGTACTTTTGTTCTTACAAAAGAATAATTATCAAAATTACCCCCAAAATAGAAGCCCCGATTCCACTCCAGCATATTAAAAGGATAGCCTGGCTTTTTGAAGATAGAGATGTTGGTAAGACCTTTTCCTTTTCTATTTAGGGCATTGGGAAATTCTCGTCTCTGTTGATCCCAGAAATGGAAAAAACTTTCATTGAGATAAAGTATTTCACTTATTATCTCCTGAGAATTTTTGGTAAACTCCTCAAACCCTGCTAGTTTGATACCCGTAAGAGAGGACACTGCCTCAGCTACATCTTTTGTCATGGTATTTGGATATCTACCCGCTTTTGCGAATGTTGAATGACCTGAATGCGCATGACCTGGGATTGCCCTGATAAGGAGGTCTCGCTCATTATTATTCCCCTTCCCCCAGAAAAGCTCGAAGCGTTCATAATTATTTTTAAAATCCTCCTGGATTAAATCAGGCGGTGCAACTAAACTACTCCACATTGACGTATTAAACTCAACAGCCTCTTTGTTTCCAGCCCACATGCCTTCGATGAGTGAGGCAAGCTCCTTTTCATTAATTCTCTTCAAAACATCATAGCTTTCAAATTCTTCGTTTGCATAACGTGCAGAATTCGCATAATCCCGATGTTTGAGAGATTTCCTTACAACTCCCAGCACCTCTTGTTCAATAGTTTTCTCATCACCCCACCTAGGGAGGCTCCTTCCTCCTGTAATCTCCTGTACTATTGAAACAAGATCCCTGTTAGCCATCTAAATCAGCTTCACCCACACACCCTGATTACTTCTAAGGAGTAGAAAGTATTTAAAGATTTTGTAACTATAAAATATTTAGTAGCAAAAATATTTAATAAGAATGGAGCAGTTCCAGAAGCAAAATGTACATAGACCTGCACTGCCACTTAGATATTTTAGAAGACATTCCCTTGGTAATTGAAAATGCGAGAAAGGCAGGGCTAAAAAAAATAGTTACAACCGGCATCTGTAAAGATTCTAACAGGAAAGCCCTAAAATTAGCTAAAGAGCACGACATAGTTGAGGCAAGTGTGGGAGTTTATCCCTGGGATGCACTTGAGTTTGAAAAAGGTGAGCCGCTGGAGTTCGATATTGATGAAGAGATTGAATTTATTAGAGAAAATAAGGACAGGGTTATTGCCATAGGAGAAATTGGGCTTGATTATAAAAACGGCAGCCCTGATAATGGTCAGAAAAAACAATTCAGAAAACTGCTCCAATTGGCAAAAGAGCTTGACAAGCCGGTAATAATTCATTCAAGAAAAGCAGAAGAAGATGCAATACAGATTCTGGAAGAAGAAAAGATGAGAAAGGTTGTAATGCACTGTTTTTCAGGGAAGAAAAGGCTGATGAAGAGAGCAAGGGACAATGACTGGTATTTTACAGTTCCAACAAGTGTTGTAAGGGCAGAACAATTCCAGATTATGGTAAAGGAAGTTTCATTATCCAGACTCTTTTGCGAGACAGACAGTCCCTTTTTAAGTCCTTTTAAAAAGCATTGGAATGAGCCGACGTTTGTTGTGGAAAGCTATAAGAAAATCGCCGAGATTAAGGAAATGGAGCTTAATGAAGTAAAAAATAACATT
Source organism: Candidatus Nanoarchaeia archaeon (assembly GCA_048618745.1). GTDB lineage: Archaea > Nanobdellota > Nanobdellia > Woesearchaeales > DSVV01 > CAZBGG01. The sequence continues at coordinate 1,621 of JBMCCQ010000057.1, read as the reverse complement.
TTCTTAAACTGGCAGCGCCTCTTCTAGTTACTTACAAATAGAAAAAAACATTTATATAGTCTGTAAAATAAGATAAGAATTGTGAGATCAAAAGTCATATGCAAAATTGAAAGAGAAATTGAAGATGAGAAAAAAGAGCTTGAGTTGTTAGAATCTCATGTGGAAAGGATCAGGGAAACTCTCCTTGAAAAGGTTCCACAGAAATTTTCAAAAAGAGATGTAATTAATGCATTTTTTGGCTCACTGATCCTTGGGCTTACATTTGTTCTTAAGGGAGGAATTATTGAGACTTCGCTGAATTTGACTCCAATCCATTTGACCATAATAGTTATTGCAACTTTGTTAATACTTATGTCTGAGATATATCTTATTTCATATTCCAGGGTTAAGGACAGGACCGCCAGGAGGGCGGGTCAGTTTATTGCAAAGAGGTTGCTGACATTATATACAATTACAATAATTACAACAGTCTTTCTGGTTTATTTATTAAACCTTAACAACAATCCCTTAGTAGAAAACTCTTTTGGTAATGTAGTCAGGCTAGTGGTAATTAACAGCTTCCCATGTGCAATTGGTGCGGCAGTTCCAAGTCTCTTGAAAAAGTATTAAAAAGCAAGATTTTTTATATATATTTTCTTTACACCCCCGCAATGGAAAACTATCGATTCATTAAAGATTTAACCTCAGATATAATGTTTGAAGCATACGGGAGAGACTTAAAGGAAGTTTTTGAAAATGCTGCCAAAGCATTATTTGATATCATTTGCGAAAGACAAAGTATTGAAAAAAAAGAAATAACTGAAATAAGGGCAGAAGGAAATGACGCAAAAGACCTCATGTATAACTGGCTCCAGGCATTAATTGCTTCGGTTGATATCGACGCTATGTTTTACAATGACTTTAATGTAAAGGAAATTACCGAAAAAAAAGTTGTTGCAAACTGCCTTGGTGAGGAGATTTCTGCTGAAAAAGGGGAGACCGTCGTAAAGGCTGTAACATATTATAATTTTGAATTTGAAAAAACTCAAGAAGGGTATAAAACAAGAGTGGTGGTTGATATATGAAAATTGAGGAAATTGAGGATAATGTAATTAAGTTTTCAGGAGACAGTAATGTATATTTGTTGTATGAAGAAAAATTGCTTATAGACTGCGGAAACAGGCAGGATAAAAAGAGCCTCAAACAAGCGATTGAAAATTATATGCCTCTGAAGGATATTGCAAAAGTAATCTTTACACACCTGCATTATGATCATGTGGGTAATGTTGATTTATTCACTAATGCAGAGGTTTTTGCATCAAAAAGAGCGATTGAAAGCTTTGAAAAAGACCCATTTGGAGCAGTTCTTAATCAAGATATTGTAAAACTACTAAAAAAGATTGAATTAAAGCAGGTTGAAGATATGCATGGTCTTGAAGTTATTGAAGTTCCGGGGCATACTAAGGGTTCAATTGCGCTTTGGGATAAATCGCACAGGGTACTTTTTACAGGCGACACTGTTTTTGAAAGAGGTTATGGAAGAACAGACCTTCCAACCTCTGTGCCTGAGCAAATGGCCGCATCATTAGAGCTCCTTAGAAAATATCAACCCAAGACAATATGCCCGGGACATGATTATTGA
>JBMCCQ010000056.1:0-4640 GCA_048618745.1 Candidatus Nanoarchaeia archaeon | reverse complement strand
TCTACCCTTTTTTTATGCTCTTTAGGGGAAAAGGTAGTTTAGGTCAGAGGCTGCAAATTGCACTCTCCTTTCTTATGAGAGTAAGTTTAGTTATTGCAATAATTCTTTCGGTCTTTGAAGAAAGATGGATGGTTTTATTTGTCTCCTCCTTGACATTAGTTCTTACCTTTATTCCTGCAATTCTGCGCAAAAACTTACAGATCTGCCTGCCTGTTGAAATGGAGTTTTTAATAGTTCTTTTTTTGTATATGGCAATCTTTCTGGGTGAGGCGCATAACTATTATACCCGTCTGTGGTGGTGGGACATCGTGCTTCATGCAGGTTCAGGGATAGCCCTGGGCTTTGTTGGATTTATGATGATGTATGTTCTTTACTATGAGGGCAAGGTAAAGGCCAGTCCCTGGCTTATTGCTTTATTTTCTTTTAGCTTTGCCTTGGCGATGGGCTCTATATGGGAAATCTTTGAATTTGCGGTTGATAGCTTTTTTGGAACTAATATGCAGAAATCAGGGCTTACTGATACAATGTTTGACTTGATTGTAGATTCAGTGGGTGCAATTATTACATCTGTAGCTGGCTATTTTTATATAAGATATAACAGGAAAGGATTTCTTTTTGCACGCCTTGTAAATAAATTCATAGTTGAGAACCCGCATTTATTTAAAAAAAAATAAAAAATTAGCAGTTTCCTGCTGCCACATCTGAGCCTGCTGCCTCATCTGAACCGGTTGTTTCTATCTGCTCTTGACACTCTGCGGGCTCTGAACTGAATCCAGCACAGATTGCATCAAGGTAAGAGTTGGGCTGGCCGTAATTGTACACCATGTCTGTTTTCTGGTCGTTTATAAGCATTGTTGGTGAGCCTGTTGCTCCGGCTTCCTCGCTTTTTTCTGCTTCTTCTTTCATAAGCTCAACGCCTCTTTCATCAGCGCATTGCTCAATTTCTGAAACATCCAGGCCTGCCTCTTGAGCTCCATCTTCCCAGCATTCGCCGTCTCCGCCACAGTTTTCATTGACATATGTTACAAACTCTAAAAACTTATCCATCCCGTAGTTTTCCTTGACACACACTTCCCTTTTGTTCTGCTCAACTTCAGGTGTTCCGTGAAGGCTTTCAATATTGTCACCATCGACTGAGACAATGTAATGCACATCAAAATCCACCTTATCCTTTAAGAGCTCATAAACAGGCGAGATAGTGTCTTCAGCTTCATTGCCGTAAGGACAAAAGCTCATTACATAGAGGTCTACTGTAGGCTGGTCCTTTTTTGGGATGTCGGCAAGGTTTTGCTTGCTCTCCTCTTGCTTTTGGGCTTCCTGCTCTCCTGCAAGCTTCTCTGCTTCTTCGCAGATCTCTTCGTTCTCTGTTTCCTGACAGGCCTCTTCATAAAATGAAGCCTCGTTCTCAATTGGTCTCATAAGCATCTTTGTTTCCTTATCAGTAATTATCATATACCCTGGAACAGGTATTTCTTGAGGAGTTGTTACCTTCCTGAAATCAAGTTCTGCAGTTTCAGCAAGCTCTTTAGCCATTGGCTCTGCCTCAGTACATGCCTCATTGCATGCATCAGATTTTACGAACATGAACTCGTCTTCATTGACCGTTTTTCCAGTCAAATCATTTTCCTCTGAGCAGTCAGGCCTGTTTGCAACAACTATCAAAAAGACGACTGTCATAAAAACTGCGACAACAGGCCATGCATAATGAGTCCAGTGAGACTTTTGCACAGTTTGCTGGGTTTTACTATGCGCTTTATGCCCTGTATCTTTGGTTTTAGAAGATTTCTTCTTTTTTGTCATTAATTTTCACCCCGTTTTTTGGTATAATCATGAATCTTCCAGTTTGCTAAAACATTTTATTTAATAAATCTTTCGCAACAATAATCAGCATTAATAATATTTTTAAAGTCCCCGTTTCTACTGGATGTATGGTATTGTATATTATCGGGCTTGGACTATGGGATGAAAAGGATATTACGTTAAAGGGTCTTGAGGCTGTTCAAAGCTGTGATAAGGTCTATCTTGAAAGCTATACCTCAAGGCTTGCCTGCCCAGTTGAAGATATGGAATCCTTATACGGCAAAAGAATCATTACAGCAGACAGGGAAATGGTTGAAAGTGAGGGAGACTCTATTGTTGATGAGGCAAAGGATAAAAACGTTTCCTTCCTTGTCATTGGCGACCCGTTTTGCGCAACAACCCATAATGATTTAATCCTGCGCGCAAAGGAAAAAAATGTTGAAGTTAATGTAATTCACAATGCCTCAGTTATTAATGCAGTTGGCGAAACAGGCCTTGATTTGTATAAGTTCGGAAGAATTACCTCAATACCCTTTGATAATGAGCATGTCTTTTCACCTGTCGAGGTTATAAACAGTAACCTGGAGCATGGGCTTTCCACTTTAGTTCTTTTAGACCTTGACCCGAAAAACAATTTATACATGACTGTACCTGAAGCCCTTGATTTCCTGCAAAAAAAGGGGCTGGATAAGGATATCTTCTGTGTGGGTTGCGCAGGTATTGGCAGTGGTAATCCTGAAATCTTCCCTGGCAAATTAAGTGAGGTAAGAAAGAAAAACTTTAGCCTGTTTCCCCAGTGTGTTGTTGTTCCTGGAAAAATGCACTTTATGGAAGAAGAAATTCTTAACAGATTCAAAGAAGCTTTTTCTTCCTGAATATAAGAAAGAGAACAAGGGCAATTGCAATCATCAGCGCAAGAACAATAAAGTATGCATATTTATATCCGAGCTCGGGCATATATTCAAAATTCATCCCGTAAACTGATGCAATAAAAGTAAGCGGCATAAAAATTGTTGCAACAAGGGTTAAGTTTTTCATTATGTTATTGAGCTCATTTGATTTTTCAGTAAGACTAACAGAAATGTTTGATAAATATGCATCAAAGACAACAGTAATCATATCATTCTGGTGCTCAAGAGTTGAGTAAATCCTGAAGACATGGTCATATATATCCTTAAAATACCATTTGGCCTTTTCAGGTATAAGCTCGTAGTGGCTGCTTGCAAGCTTGCTTATAAGGTCTCTTTGAGGATTAAGGCTTTTTCTGAACCTTGAAAGCTGCCTCTTAAGTTTCATTATCTTTTTTAGTATTCCTTCTGTTTTGCCTTCTGTAATCTTTTCTTCAATTTTGGCAATTTCTTCATCCCAGTAATCTAGTATTGGAAAATAATTGTCAATAACCTTATCCATTACAGAATGCATTATATACTCTGGCCTGAAATTTTTCTCATTTTTTAAGAGCTCATCTTTACTGTGCTCAAAAATTTCATCATTATTGTTATGTATTGTAATAAGGAAATTTTTGCCAAGGAAAAAATTAATCTCTTTAATTCTGAGTGAGCCTTTTGAAGTCATGTCAATCTTGTGAAAAACAACAAAAAGATAACTGCCGTAATCATCCACTTTAGGTAGCTCTACAACCCTGTGTGCATCCTCTACAGCGAGCGGGTGAAAGCTGAAAACATCTGTTAAGATTGAAAGCTCTTCTTTTGAAGGGTTGTTTATGTCAATCCATAGAATGTTGCTTTTACGTGAAATTACCTTCCTATACTCTTTTACAGGAATGTCCCTTTCAGTTTTTTTTGCCCTGTAGGCTATAGAAGAGATCATTTTACAAAAATTTTGATTCTTTGAGCTTCTGAACGTATTCTGTCACTGAAATCTTCATTTTTACAAGTTTCCAGTCAAGGAATTTTACAAGATTAATGATTCCCTCCAGGATATCTGTTTGAGTAACAACCCCTTTTAGATGGCCGTTATTATCAACTACCGGGAAGCGCCTTACCCCCTTCTCCTTCATCATTCTTCCTGCAGGAACAATATCATTTTCGGGGAGAAGCGTTACAGGCTTTTTTGACATCACCTTCTCAGCAGTCGTTTCATTAACATCCAGGCCCTTGTAAAGAACTTTTCTGATTATATCTCTTTCTGTTATTATCCCAACCGGCTTTTTGTTTTCTGTTACAACAATACAGCTTATTTTATTTTTGGCCATTACTTCAACAATCTTTTTTACGGGAGTGTCTTTTCTGGCCTGCTTAACCCTCTTTTTCATGATTGCATTTATTTTTCTTAACTTATTTTCATCTTTTTCCATTTCTTACTCACACCAGCATCCGCAGTTGGTCTGGAAGGTTTCAACTTTTTCCATTTCATAGCCTTCATTTTCACAAAATTCAGAGCAGTCCTCTGTGCAACACTCTTCTCTTTCAGCTTCTGAGCCTTCCCTGCATTCCAGGTCAAGTGTTAGGGTTTCTGCTCCCGGTGCGTCATCATCCAGCTCTCCCCCGCCGCAGCCTGCAATTGTCAGCAGAATTCCAAAAAGTATCATTGCTATTGTTTTATTGTGTGCCATACAAAAAAATGCACGCATTAGAATATTTAAATTTAACTATTCACTTTAGGCTGATAACAGTGTTATGCTCAAAATTGATATAAACAGGTTTGTTTGAGTGGCGCTTTGAATCATATCAATATTTAAGGAATACAAATAAACAACAGCAGTTGTCAATAAAAGCATGTGCATAGTTAACGAAAGGTAAAATTCCTATCATGTACATAAAAACGGGTGCATCCGGAATAGGTGAAATAATATTATCACATGGGTGCGTACATGAGTC
>JBMCCQ010000055.1:0-4836 GCA_048618745.1 Candidatus Nanoarchaeia archaeon | reverse complement strand
ATCACACCTAAAATGCCTAAGCCCATCCCGTTTGACCGCTCCGGCACCCCCGCAAAAACGAAGTTTATGCGGACCAGTCAAGCTTAATATCTTGCCTGTTGCTTGACGCTGCCCGCAAGGAGTGTAACGACTGAGGAGGTGACGGTTCCACAAATCTTTGATTTGTGATATCGGCACCCCCGCAAAAACGAAGTTTATGCGGACCAGTCAAGCCTAATACCTTGCCTGTTGCTTGACGCTGCCCGCAAAAATGTTTTTGTTTTTGTGGACCAGTCAAGCTGAACAAATTGTCGGTTGCTTGACGCTGCCCGCAAAAATGTTTTTGTTTGCAATTATTACCTTTGCCGGAACAAATTTTCGGAGAAGCAGTTCATTTATAAAACTTTTGAAAGTTTTTAATTGAGGAATTGTCTCAATCTTTTTGACCTTTTAGGGTGGCGAAGTTTTTTGATAGCCCTTTTTTCCAGCTGTCTTATCCTTTCCCTAGTGACACCCATTTTTTCACCGGCCTCATCCAGCGTATGCTCATTTTCCCCATTAAATCCAAAACGCATTTGCAGGATATTCAGCTCCGACTCAGAAAGCTCCTCCAGAACATTAGCAGTTACGCTTTTTTGCTCTTGTTTTTCCACAAGCTCTTCGGGGGTCAGGTAATGAAGGCCTGTATTAGGATTTTCTATGAAATCAACCATTCTTTTTTCATTTCTTTCATATGAGTTTCCCGAATTCATTGTGTCATCCAGGGATTTTGTGGATAATGATAAATTAAACATACTCTCAAATTTAGAAAAAGAAATGTTTTCATTAGTCGTTTGCTTATACCCTTCCCAAAGCTCATCAATTGTTGGGTATCTTTGCAATTTATGTATCATTTTTCTTTCGATTTCATGTACTTTTGATATATTGGATAAAAAATGCACAGGTTTTCTTATAAGATTTGCAGTATTTTGATATCCCCTGTGTGTTTTCTGCCTAATCCACCATGTTGCGTATGTGGAGAACTTAAAACCCCTCTCCGGCTCAAAGCTCTCAATGGCCCTGATAAGCCCTTCCATTGCATAAGAGAAACTATAAGGAATTTGCTTTGATAATTTCAGGGCAAGCCTCGTATTCCTTATTATAAATTCATCCCTAAGCTCAGATACTTTTGCCTCATAACCAATAATTTTTTCAACCTTGCCCTCAAGCTCTCCCTGGCTCATTCCAAGTGCTGCAAGGATATCATTTTTTCTGCTTTCCAGCTTATATTTTAGCCTGTCATTAAACACCTTTCTTCTTGCCTGCCTGAATCTGTTGCCGCTTTGAAAATTCTCATTATAAAGTCTTTTCTGCTGGTCAATGATTTTAAGGTCCCAGTAAACATTTTTCAGTTGTTTAACTACTTTTTCAGTTACAGACTCATGAAGCTGCAGCCCTGTAACAAATTCAGCCATTTCCCCATTATGTAAATGCTCATAACCATTCATAAAATGCCGGGCCAGATCCTCGAGTGACTCATTATCCCTTATCCTGTATAAAAAAGCATTTACAAAACCAATAGTCCTGTGCTGGGCATGCTCATAAAGCCTGTCAATTTCTTTTTTCATAAAAGGAGTTGATGCGGCCTCAAAAACAATATTATTTTTACATTCTTTAATTAAATTAGCATACTCCTTTTCCTGTTCGCGGGTAAAGTGTGGAATTTTAGTAAGTTTACTAATATACTTATTAAATGAAGAGTTCTGATTAACCCCCGCGGAAAAGAGATTAGTAAAACTTTCTTCACTAGAGAGAATTTCATCAACCTTTTCTTTGTACTCTTCGTTTCCGCTATAAAGCTCTCTGAAATGATACAATGCGCTTCTCCCTGAAACCCTCTTTTCAAGCGTGGTGTCAAAAACATTGTAACACTCCAGAAATCCAGCCCTGATAAGTTTGTTTAAGTCTTCATAAGGTATTCCTGCTTTACTTACAAGTTCAGAAAGCTTCATTTCCCCGTAAAAATCAAATATTGAATCCGGACAAGCCGGTATTTCCTTTTTTCCCTTTTCGAATTTTTCAAGCCTTTCTTCAACTTCATCATCATTAAGGGGAAGCATATCATGCTTGTAAAGAAGTAGCTCAATTTTATTTACATCCTCGCCGATTTCGTATGCAATATCCCTTGGGCGAGCAGAATTATTTAAAACATAAGCCATTGCTTCAAAGGGATTATACACATCACTTTCAAGCTTGATTTCAGGAATTTTTTCCTTTAATCTGCTGCTTGCTTGTACAATATGGTCAATTGAATACGAATTATTACCTACCTCAAAAAAATCACTTATCCTTTCAGCAGGAATGCCCCTTTTTACTGTGTCTTTTTGTACAACCCTTCCCCAGAGAGATGAGTCCTGCTCAAGCCTGCCAAAAACCCTGTCAATGGAAACATCATCATAATTTCTTGAAAGGGTATTTGCAAAATTAATTGGGTCTACAAGGCCATGGAACCCGTTACCTCTCTTCAAAAGCCCTTCTTTAATTAACAGACCTTTCACTTCACAGGCGAGATATTCTCTTCCATTATGGTTTTGCCGTGACCAATTGAGCCCCTCAATGAATCTACCATCTATCCCATGGTTTTTAAGATAACTTTCTGAAATCCAGGAAGTATCCTTTAATTGTGCAATAGATTTATAATCACTCATATTCCAATTTCACCCGTAACTCTTTGTTTTTCATATCAAGAAGCTCAGATACTGAAAACAGGTTATGCCCTTCGCTTTCGACAAGATTGAACTTATTAATATATTTTCCAATACGCGAAAAATTAATTCCCAGCATTTCAGCTGCCCCCTGCAAATCAGTATATTCGCTTTGGTTAAGCATCCAGGTAGGCGGTTGGTACTCAGGAATGTTTAATAGAGGAGTATTTAAGAACTCCTTTAATTTATCAAATGAAGCGCGGCAAAAAAGATACTGAGTTGAATCCTGAAACACATACTCGCTGCTCAGAAAATTACTCAAAATGAATTTGCCCAAGTCCTGATTTTCCTTTAAGGCATCCTGGCTAAGATTTTCTTTAAGCGTTCTTCTATCAACGTAATCTATAATCTGGTTTAATCTGTAAGGAAATTGTTCTTTTTGCCTGAGATACCTGAAATTTTCCTCATCCATCTGAAGATACAAATCAATTAAAGCAGCAGGTGTAAATTCCTTTTGGCCGGCTTCTTTTGCAGAATCAATAATATCCCTTACCATATAATTTTTCAGATAAGGATTAATACGGAAAAGGAATTTCGTGGCATCGTTAACGTTAAAACGCTTATTACTCAAAATTTGGGGTGGCTCTGTGCTTGGCTGTGCACCATCAGTTTTTGCAGTCTCATTAAGATAATTATCAAGATTTTCGCTCAGCCTGCACAGGGAGGCGTAAGGAGAATAAGACATAAAATGCTCAAGAAATTCAGGCACATGCAAAACATTAACCATCAGCCTCTCATTTTTCTTTTTGGCAACAATTTTTAATGCATCTTCCAGCTCTTTTAATTCCCCTTCTTTAAGCTTTTTTTTCAGCATGCCCACTTTTGGAGAGATTTGAGAGGGCGGGACATCTTCCGGATATAAGAGGCGGATTACATCTGAGCATGGCATATAATTACCTTCCCTTTGATGCTCAACATAAGTATTAATTTTATCCCTCAGGGCACTGTCAAATATTTCCCGTGTTTGTTTACTCTCACCTTTTTGCCCATAATAAAAATTATAGAGGTTTTTTCTTATATTTGCCCACTGTGTATTTTTGTTTTTTGCATAATTATTAATAAAATATTCAATTACTTCTTGTGCATCCTCAGATTTTACTGCAAGTTTTTCTATTGCACCTACCGGCCTTACCTTTAGCATACCCTCAAGCCCCGGGAGATTGCCATTATAATAACCTCTTTTAATATTAAATACTCTTTGACTTAATTTCTGCGGGGTTGTATCTTCGTACATTAGCTTAACTATATCATAAAAGAACACTAAACCGTTGTTTTGTTTATGCTCAACATATTTTTGCAGATAATCCTCTTCTGCCGGCTCAAAAGAGTACAAATAAGTGGCCTGAGTCTGTGTTGTAAGCCCTTTTAAGTTTTGTAAAATGTTTTGCCTGGCGTAATCTTTGTTTTTAGAGTTTTCAGAGCAGTAGAGCAAAACATCTTTTGCATTCTCTACAGAAACCATTATACTTTTTTCCGGGCTCTCAGGCATACTGAGTTTTTCTGCAACTTCCCGGGGGAGTTTCCCCTCCATGAACCGGTTTTTCATAAGTGTGGCACGGGCAGAAGGGGCGCTTTTACTGTTATCTTCCGAATACAAAAGCGTAATCAGCTCCGGCAAACTGATTTGTCCATTTACAGCTTTGCTTTCAAGAAATTCCTCTAAACCTGGCAAAGCTGGTTGTAGGGAGGATTCAAGCCTTTCAAGATAAACAGGCATTCTTTCAGGCTCACTTAACATAAGAGCTCTCAAAAACCTTCCTGCATTTTCTGTGCTTATTTGGTCTGATTGCTTCAACAAAACACTGGTTTGACTTACCTCACCTGCTTTCAGGTACAGTCTGTTCTTATCAGGCTCTGCCGCGATTAAGTCCAGAAGCTCATTTAATCTAACATACTCTCTATCGGCTTCCTTACAGGTTAGCTCTCTTATTTTATCATTAAGTGCTTCAGAAATATCTTTGCGGAAAGTAAAGTCATCAATACGTTTTATAACTTCCTCCAACCCAGACACAATATGCCCCCCTAATATCTACTCGAAAGTAGGGTAACGGACATATTATTTATAAAATTTTTGAAAAAAGAAATTATTTTTTCTGCCAGGCATAGCCCCTTC
>JBMCCQ010000054.1:0-4890 GCA_048618745.1 Candidatus Nanoarchaeia archaeon | reverse complement strand
GTCTTAGAAATATGGCTCATGTACCTGATATGGCCTCAATATAGAAAAATGTACTGTTCCGGATGCGCCCATAAAAACAAAAAATTAATAAATTAATGCAACTGTAAATATTTAATAGGTGGGCAGGTTGAAAAAAAAAATTAGGTGGATGATAATACTTCAGGTAGTGCTTGCGATAATTCTATTACTGCTTGCGCTCTATACTTACCTTAAGGGCCAGAATACTCTCCCTCAGACAGAAGTCTTTTTTGAAAATACTACTATTCTTGGGGGGTTTTTGCGTTAAACCTTTTTTTTAAGCATCTCTTCAAGCTCCTTGTCAGAGCTTTGGAGCTCTCCTTCAATACCTTTTGTCTTTATTTTCTCTTTTGGAATGACTTCTTCTTCTGTTGGGGCTTCCCCAAAATGAGGCCATTTTGAAAAAAAGCAAAGGACTGAAGACATAATAAAAGCTGCAAGCGCGTTTATAATTAGGATTACATTCGGCTCGCTAATATCTCTTATGGGTGATTCAAGTTGCATCATTATTACAAAAAACACAACAGCAAGTGCCGTGGTGAGGGGAGGAACAAGCTCAAGATAATGCCTGCTTTTAAACTGCAGAACTGCAAAGTAATTAACACACAATGCAATAATTGAGGGAAGAAAGCTTACAAACACAATAAAAAGCTCAGAGCCCGTTGAAATGCTTAAATAAAATACTACACCAATAAGTCCGAGTATCATTATGCTGAAGAGTAAAGATGGCGGCAGCCCTGTTTTAACTGGTTTATGGCTTGGTGCAAATTCCTCTATTTCACTTCCCTTCTTTACTGATTCAATTGCAGCGTCAACCACATTACTGTCATGTCCGTAGTTGATTAATGCCTTTTTTATGGCCTCATAGCTATACCCCTGCTCTCTTTCTTTTAAAATAAAATCAGTCAGCAGCTCTCCAAGATAGTTGAACAAATCCCTGCTCATTTCTTTTTTTGCCCTCACAGGATGCCTGGCCGGGCCAGTACTTCCTGTTTCACTGAAGATTTCTTCAACCATTTGTCTGGAATATCCGTTATTAATCAGAGGCTCTTTTATATCATTGGGCTCATAACCCTGGTTAAGCTGAAATAGTATATAATCTTTTAGTTTTTCCTTCATGTATTCCCTTGAGCCCTTAAAAACCATGATAAATACTTTTGCTGGTTTTTATTTAAATATCTTTTCCTTTTTATCCCTCTAAAATTAAACAAAAGTTATTTAAAAACAGCCGCTTTTTATTTTACTTACAATGGAACTTGAGCTATCAAAAAAACCCCAGAAACCAATTATCATTCAGGGCTTTCCCGGTTTTGGCCTGGTGGGAACAATAACTACAGAGTATCTGATAAGGCACTGCAACTGTGAGCTAATTGGCTATAAATGGTTTGAAGACCTGCCTGCAGCAATAGCAATACACCAGGGCAGGCTGATTTACCCTATTGAAATTCATTATAACTCGGAGTACAACCTTGTTATTATCCATTCTATAAGTGCCGGACAGGGAATAGAATGGAAGGTTGCTGACTTTTTGCAGCAGCTTGGAGACGAGCTTGATGCAACAGAGTTCCTCTGCCTTGAAGGCGTGGGTACTATGGAGGAAAAGGAGGAGCCCTCTGTTTACTATTACTCAACACACAAGGAAAGAGAAGATTACCTGGGTGATAAAGGCCTTGCAAGGCTCAATGAGGGTGTTATGATGGGGGTTACCTCTGCGTTAATGATGAGAACAAAAAGGCAGCTTTCAGGACTTTTTGTTGAAAGCCATGCAGAATACCCGGACAGTAAAGGAGCAGCTGAGTTAATAAAATCTCTGGATAAGGTTCTTAACCTTAAAATTGATCCTGAGCCGCTTCTTGAGTCAGCCAAGAAATTTGAGGATAACTTCAATAAGATTATTGAGCAGAGCAAGACAGCTCAGAAAGCATCAAAGAAAAAACAGCTTGATTATCTAGGGTAACACTGGACATTTATCCACAGGCTTTTTAAGTGGTTTCTTATTTATTTTATTTTAATGATTAAGAAAAGCTTTATCTTTCTTCCCGGTATTGAGTCAGCAACAGAAAAAAGGCTATGGTGCCAAGGCATTTACTGCTGGGATGACTTTCTTAAAACCAAAAGGATAAATGGGTTAAGCAAAAAGCGCAAGTCACTCTGTGACCTAGAGATAAAAAAGGCCTCAGAAGCAATAAAGCAGGGCAGGGTGGAGTACTTTCTGGATAAACTTAAACAAAAGCATATGTGGAGGCTTTATTCCTATTTTGCTGACGAGGCGGCTTTTATAGATATTGAATCCAGCGGGGTAAGAGCAAAAGATAATCTTATAGCAATAGCGGTTTTTGATGGCTTTAGTGATAAGGTAATGATAAAGGGAGTAAACCTTAACCTGTCATATTTAAGACAGGAGCTTTCAAAATATAAGCTGATTATCACTTACAACGGCGCCAGTTTTGATTTGCCTTTTCTAGAGAAACGCTATCCCTCTTTGTTACCCCGGGCTGTGCACATTGACCTTAAGCCGCTTTGCCAGAGAGCGGGATATTCTGACGGGCTAAAGGAAATTGAAAAAAAATTCGGCGTAAACAGGAATCCTGTTTTACAAAGGCTCTATGGAGGGGATGTCTACAGGCTCTGGAGGATGTTTTTTGCAACAGGTGACAATTATTACCTTAATTTACTGGCTGAATACAACTCAGAAGATGTAATTAACCTGAAAAGAATTGCAGATTATATGGTCAAGGAAAATGAAAAGTTACTAGGCCACCCAAAACCTCTTGTCGCGCTTTAACAGGTCAGCTGCAGGCTTCGGCTCGCCCTTGGAGTTATGCACCTTTTCTTTTGCCGCCCTTTCATTAAACCTTTTCTGGAATTTTTCAATTGCTTCAGACTCCCTGTGGCTGTGAAAAGGAGTTTTGTTTCCTGTCATAACCTCTTTTATAACAGATTCATAATAGAGCGGGACCTCTTCTTTTTCTCCCTTTAAAGCAGTCTCTCCATTTTGGGTATTAATCTTTAACTTCAAAGGCCTGGCTGGCTCTAGTGGAATTGTAAATATATTGTTCTTTTCATTATCGCCAAAAACAACATCCACCCTGTTTTCATAATTGCTTCCGCTACGCACATAAAAACTGATGCCTTTGCCTTCCAGTTTTGCAGCCATGGTGTTTTTTCCAAGCACTATATTCTGTATTTTCAGGCTGGCAATTTCCCTGCTTTTTTCCACTGCATCTTTTTCATTCATAACCATCAGGCCCGTAATTTCAAGCAAATCAGCAAGCCTTTCCTGACCATGCAGGCTTATCTGGATATTATCTATCCCCTTTTTCCAGCCCTTAAACAGGGAATTTTCAAAGCGGACTGCGAGCAATCGTTTTATTGCTTCAGGATGTATTGAGTGATTCAGCCTGAAACACTGCTCTTCCCCGAAAACCTGTATCATTTTTTTATCCAGGCCGCTTTTTGTGTTATAAATAACTCTTTTAAAGCCCCTCCCTTTGAGAGCCTCTCCGGAAAGAACATCAAGGAAGGGCTCCAGGTTAGCTGGCTCATCAGCCATAAAAAATATTTTATTACCCCTGCAGTTGTTTTTCTTATCAAGTTTCTCCATTGTGTTAAATAGAGAAGTAAAATCATTTTGTGCTCTCGCATAATTGATCAGCTGCTGAAAGCCTGAGAGTATCATGCTGTTTGCAGCAGATAACCTTTTTTCAAGCTGAATATAGTCAATGAATGTATTCTTTGTCAGCTTAAGGCTGTCAACACAAAGAATAGGGGTAGTTTGTGTAATAATCCCCTTCTCATAAAGGTTGTAAAGCGCTTCAAAAAGATACTTTGAATGCGTTGCTCCCAAAATTACAATCATGTGGTTTTTTATGCGTGCCATTTATAACACCTCTTTCTTAAGAGCGTAAAGCGCTCCCAGATGGTTTATGTAATAGTCTGTAATTATATGAACAGGTATCTGTTTTAAAAGAGTCTTGATCTCTTCTCTTGGATGATTTGATAGCTCGTCAGCAAACCCGCTAAAGGCCTTGTAATTATTTGCTGCAATTCCTCCGGATATATAAAGGCCTGATAAAGGCAGGCAGGAGAGGCAAAAGTTTCTTGAAAACCCTGCCAGATGCTTTACAAATATTCTGAATGCCTCCTTAGCGCAGGGGTTGGTTTCTTTTTCTTTTGATATTCTCCCGGCATTAAGCCCTTTAGTTACTTTGTAATCTTTTTGAATCAGTTTGTATATTCTTTCAAGACCTCTTCCTGAAACAAGCTCCTCATAATCCGGGGTTCTTCCCAACTCCTTTTCAATATGCCTGAATAAGTGCCTGTCAATTGAAGGCTCGCTGTGGCCGTATTCTGTTGGTATCGGGTTGTATGAGTGGTTATAGTGTGCAATCGCTGCTCCAAGGCCAGTTCCTACACCCACAACTGCCTTATTGTGCGCTTTTTTTTGTTTACCCCTTCTTAAAGTATATAGGCTTTTTCTATCCAGCAAATTTAAAGAGTTGGCGGTGGCCTCTAAATCATTAAGCAGAATAACCTTTGCAATCCCGGCTTTCCTTTGTAGCTCTTTTATTTTCACTTTAAGCGAGCCGTTTGTAAGCTTTGCCTCCTTGCCCGTGACTGGCCCGGCAATAGCAATCCCTGCACCCTCAACCCGCCTTCCCGTCTTTGTTAAAAAATCAGAGAGGAACCTTGTAAAATCTTTTATCTCCATAGTGGGCCTGCTTTCAAGAACCAGCCTTTTGTTTTTCTTTGTATCCATGAGGCTTACTGAGCAATTAGTGCCTCCAATGTCTGCACAAACAACAAATCCCATTTTATACCATGCCTTTGCCATTCCTGTGTTTAGGATATTTAAATATTTATGCAAAAACA
>JBMCCQ010000053.1:0-4970 GCA_048618745.1 Candidatus Nanoarchaeia archaeon | reverse complement strand
AATTGAGAGTTCCAGCTCTGCATAAGCTTTTTTTATTTTTTTCAATAGCTTTTAGAAATCTTTTTATATAACCTTGAAACTCAGATTCTAAAATGGAGTATACAAAATACGAGAGAGCGAGAATTATAGGTGCCAGGGCTTTGCAGCTTTCTATGGGCGCACCATTAATTATTAAAATCACTCCGAAGCAGCTGGAGGATTACAACTACAACGTTTTAAAGCTTGCTGAAATGGAATTTGAAAATGGGCTTGTGCCAATTACAGTAGAAAGGCCGGTCTGATTACGCAAATTATATAAATGGCAAAAGCTCACTTATTCTGATGAAAAAGGCTTCTGAAATAATTGATGAGATTAAGGAGAAAGAAAAGCGGAGTTTTTTCAAAAAGAAAAAGGCTCCAGATTCTTTGAAAACCTTTTTGCAGCAGCTTCCATTTCATATACAAAATGCTTTAAAGATTGCAGGTGAGTATAAATATCTGGAAAAACCAAAAAGGATTATTTATTGCGGTGTGGGGATAAATGCTTCAGCAGGCAGCATTTTGCAGGCATATCTTGGAAATATTGAAGTTGTAACTGGTGAGGCTCTGCCTGAAGATGTTGATAATAAAACACTTGTGTTTGTTGCAAGCTTTACAGGAAAAGAAGAAGAGCCGATGCTTTGCTACAGAAATGCGCTCAGAAAGGGCTGTAAAATAGTAGGTCTTAGCAGTGGAGGCAATCTTCTTGATTCATTTAAAAGAAATAATGTGGAGCATATAGTTCTTCCCTCAAACATTCCGGAAAGTATTTCGCTTTCATATCTTTTTTTTGTACCGCTTAGGTATCTTGAAAATTCAGGGATAATAAAATCGCGCAAAACCGAGATTGACGAGGCAATAAAATCCCTTAAAAATCCTGAATACCCCGGTATGGCAAGAAAGCTTGCAGAAAACTCAAAAGACAAAATACCCATTATTTATTCTTCAGCAAAGCTTAAGGGTATGGGTGAACACTGGCGAAACCAGATAAACAAAATTGCGAAAATGCATGCATTTTACGGCAGTCTCCAGGAGCTTTGCTATAACGGTCTGGATGCTTATGTAAGCGGTAAAAACAAATATCATGTTGTGCTTCTTAGGGATTATGAAGAGAGCAAGCAAACTGTCAAGGCAATTTCAACAGCTAAAAAAATTATTAAGAACCAGGGCTTTAGTGTGACTGAGTTGCTCATTAAGGGGAATTGTAAGTTAAGCAGGATGTTTTCAGCACTTTTTATAGGTGATGTTACAGCGTATTATCTCTCTGAGCTCAATAAAACAAAGGATGAAAAAAGCCTTGTTGAAAGCTTTAGGGAGGATTACTCTAATAGTGTATAAGTTGATGAAAATGCTGTCTTTTGAAAATAAGTTTCTTGTAAAGCAAAAAGCAGAAAGTGTATCCCTAGAGACTCCGCCCTTTGTTGCTCATGAGCCTGAACTGGAGGAGATTGAGAAAATTTCTAAAGAGTGGAATGTGAATAATATTATAATAATCGGAAACGGTGGCTCTGTTAATAATACAAGAGCATTTTACGGCTGTCTTGGCTCTTTAAAGAATGTGTATTTTGTTATGACTATGGAGCCATATGAGCTTAAAAGAATTGCAGGCAAATGCTCTCCTGAAGATAGTGTGGTGGTCGCTGTTTCCAAGTCAGGAACTACTGTTGGTGTTATTGAAGCTTTGATGTATTTTATTAAGCATGACTACAGGGTTGTTGGAATAACCCAGAAAAGTGGCGCGTTGTCTGAAATATGTAATAAGAAAGGCTATCAGGTAATTGAGCATCCTGAAGTGGGCGGGAGGTTTTCTGCAAGGACTGCATGCGCGTATTTTCCGGCAGCTCTTATGGGTATGGATATAAGAAAGATTGAAGATGGTTTTAAATCATTTTATGAGAAGGCAAAGGCTCCTGACAACCCTGCACTTGAGTTCTCTCTTATTTTATATGAGCTTGAAAAAAAGGGTATTGCAGATGTGTTTTTGCCTGTTTATTCAACAAGACTCTCTGCTTTTCTTCCAATAATTATTCAGCTTATGCATGAGAGCTTTGGAAAAGATGGGAAAGGCCTTAGCTTTTTTGGTGATATGGCGCCTGAATCACAGCATCACACTAACCAGCGACTTTTCGGGGGAAAAGAAAACATAAGTGCATTGTTTATGCAAACAAGTGAGGAGGACGATGAAAAAATTCTGGTGCCGGATGAATTAAAGGATATAAAACTTAAAAGCGAAACTCTTCGAATTCTGGATCAAATAAAATATTCAAAGGCTTTAGAGTTTGAGTTTGAGGGAACTTACAGGGATGCAGCTGAAAAGAATATTCCTGTCGGCTGTCTTAGTCTTGAAAGGGTTGATGAAAAAGGTGCAGGGGAATTTATGGGCTTTTGGCAGTATGTGGCAGTCTACAGCGCGTGGCTTCGCGGGGTGAATCCATATGATCAGCCCCAGGTTGAGGCTTCTAAAAACCTGAGCTTTGAGCTTAGAAAAAATCTGCATTAAAGTTTTGCAATAATTATTTAAAATAACATTTTATTCTTCTCTTTATGATTATAAAATCAATTGAGCTTAATAATATTAGGTCATATACCAAAGCACACCTTAGATTCCCTGAAGGGAGTGTATCGTTAAGCGGGGATATCGGAGCGGGAAAATCATCTATTCTGGTTGCAATAGAATTTGCGCTTTTTGGCATAAAAAGAGGAGAAATTTCTGGTGGCGCCCTCTTAAGGCATGGGGCTAAGGAAGGTTATGTTATACTTGCGCTGGAGGTATCCGGAAAGGATGTTGTTATAAAAAGAGTTTTGAAACGGACAAAGCAGGGGGTAAAGCAGGAAAGCGGCTACCTGGTAGTTGAAGGAGTAAAAACTGAGCTAACCCCTGAGGAGATAAAGGCGCGGGTGCTTGATTTACTGGGTTATCCAAAGGATCTACTTAAGAAGGGCAAGGACCTTGTCTACAGGTTTACTGTCTATACTCCCCAGGAGCAGATGAAGGCAATTGTTTTTGAAGGTAAAGAAGACAGGCTGAATACTTTACGCAAAGTATTTGGAATTGACAAATACAAAAAGATACGAGAGAATGCTGTTTTATACAATTCCGAGTTAAAGGGAAGAAAAAGGACACTTGAAGGAAAGACATACGGCCTTGAGGAGAAAATAAAAAAAAGGGATGAGCGGGCAAAAGAAATTGAAAAAATAAAGCAAATAATAAAGGAGCTGGAGCCCAAGCTTAATGAGAAAAAGCGGGAAGTAAGTGATTACAAGAAAGGTATGCAAGAGGATGAAAAGACAATTTCAAATCTTAATGAGCTAAGAAACAGGGTTAAAATAATTGATACACAGCTAATGAATAAGTACCTTTTGCGCAGACAGACCAAAGAGAAAATGGAGCAGCTGAATAAGCAGATAGAGGAAATGGAAAAAAAGGGATTAAGTGAAGTGACAGAAAAGAATTATTCAAAATTTATTAAGGAGAAAAGAGAGTGGCTTAAGGAGAAAGAAGGACAATATCATAAACTTAACAAATCAATTGGGGAGATTGAGAGCAGCATCAAAAGCTCAAAACAGGTGATTGATAAAATTAACAGCATGAGGCAATGCCCCACGTGTGAGCAGGATGTAACCTCTTCACATAAGGAAAAAATTTTTGAGCGCGAAAATAAAAAAATTGAAGGTTTTGGGAAGGAAAAGGCAAAGCTCGAGCAAAAGCTTAATGATAAGAACAGGGAAATTGCCGGGTTAAATGAAGAAATTGAAAAGCTTCTCAATAATGAAAAAAATGCGGCAATTGAAAGAGAAAGAATAAAAAGCTATTATGAAAAAAAAGAGCAGCTCAGAGAGTATGAAAAACATCTTGAGCAGCTGAAAAAGGAGATAGGCGAGCTTAATTCTGAAAAAATAGAAAAGAATAAATCAATTGAAGCTTTTGGAGATATTGAGAAAAAATATGAATCTGCAAAGACTACCCTTGAGAATATGCAAAAAGAGGAGCGAGAGCTTGAAAGGCAGGTAACAGAGCAAAAGGCATATCTAAACGAGAATGAAAAGACCCTGAAGCTTTACGATGATGAGATAAGTGAAAAAAAGAAGTTCAAAAAAGATATTCAAAGAATTAACAAGATTCAAAACTGGCTGGAAGAGCATTTTCTTAATCTGATGACTGTTATTGAAAAGAAAGTTATGGGAAGATTGTATAATGAGTTTAATGAGCTATTTGTGGAATGGTTCAGGATATTAATTGAGGATGAAACGCTGAATGTAAGACTTGATGAGCAGTTTAGTCCTGTAATTGAGCAAAACGGATTTGAAACCGATATAAGTTATCTTTCAGGAGGGGAAAAAACTTCTGTCGCCCTGGCATACAGGCTTGCATTAAACAAGGTAATTAATGATTTTATAACGCATCTTAACACACGGCATGTGATTATCTTAGATGAGCCTACAGATGGGTTTTCAGACGAGCAGCTTGATAATGTAAGGGATGTTCTTGCACAGCTTAATGTTAGGCAGGTAATAATTGTAAGCCATGAAGCAAAGATTGAAAGTTTTGTTGATAATATAATAAGAGTGGAAAAAGAGCATAACAAGAGCACAATTATTATATGATTTGTCGACGAGAAAAACTTATTTATATTAATGCATGTAAATAATGCGTGTAGAATAACTATAATTACATAACTTAGTTTTCTAAACTTATTCTATAACATATTAAACGAAACATTTATATAATATCTCTCCCAGAATTATGCAGAAGAGGTGATTTTCATGGTAATGAAAAAAAAGGTGAGCAAAAAGAAAACGGCTAAGAAGACATCTAAAAAGGCAGCACCCAAAAAGGGCACCAGCAAGAAAACAACCAAAAAAGCGACTTCTAAAAAAAGTACAGCTAAAAAGACCACTAAGAAAAAGACTGCAGCCAAAAAGACCACTAAGAAAAAAACTGCAAAGAAGTC
>JBMCCQ010000052.1:0-4986 GCA_048618745.1 Candidatus Nanoarchaeia archaeon | reverse complement strand
CCTTAAAACAAAAAACTTAAATACTCACCCGATGCTTGAATTTCTTATGAATGAAGAAGTGAGAAAGGATATTTTGGAAGTTCTTGAAAAGGCAATCGAGGCATTTCCAAATTATGATGAATCCAGATTGAGGGCATTAAGTAACCAGACAATCCATAACTCTTCGATTTATCAGGATAAAGATTCCATAAATATTGCAGTATTAGTCTATGCCTTATCAAAAGTTATTACCAGGCGTCATGATAATGACGATATTTTGGAAAAACTGAATCAGGCAAAAACAGCCTTAGAAAAAAATAATATTGATGGTTATGAAAAGGCACTTTCAAAAGCCATAGATGTTATCACGACATATGACAAAAAAATTAATTTCTATGTTAAGCACATAATAAATCAGGCAGGGATAAAAAAAGGAACAAGGATCTACGAGCACGGCATTTCTTTAGCAAGGACTGCAGAGATATTAAATATAAGCCAATGGGAGCTTATGAAATACCTGGGACAGACCAACCTTGCTGACCAACAGGGAGAATTTGGCCTAAGTGTTGAGCAAAGAATAGAATATGCAAGAAAATTATTTGGGGTGGAAAATGAATAAGACTCTTGTTTTTGACACAGGCCCGTTGATTACCCTAACCCTTAATAATCTATTATGGACGATTAAGCCTTTGAAAAATGCGCTTAAAGGAGAATTTAAGATATGTCCTGCAGTCTATCAAGAATTAATAAAAAAGCCGCTTACCACAAAAAAATACAAGTTTGAAGCACTACAGGTTCTGCCATATATAATGGATGAAACCCTTGAGATATACCATAACAACAATCTATCCAAAAAAGCCGATGAATTGCTGGAGCTTGCTAACAAATCTTTCATTGCTAAAGACAACTACATTAATGTTGTACATAGGGGTGAAATGGAAGCAATTGCAACAGCCCTTGAGACAGGCGCCAAAACACTTGTAATTGACGAGAGGACAACAAGAACATTAATAGAGAATCCTTATGCTTTAAGTGATCACCTGTCAAAAAAATTACACACAAACATCGAAATCAACAGGGACAATCTAAGCCAGTTAAGTAAGCAGATTAATGGCATCAACGTGATTCGTTCTTTCGAATTAGGCGTTGTGGCATATGAGCTTGGCATTCTGGACAGATACGTAATAAAAAGTGAAGAGAAGCTAAAAGAGATTGAAAACATCGAAAACGCTTTACTTGAGGGTGTGCTTTGGGCAATAAAACTTTCCGGCTGCTCAGTTGCAGGAGAAGATATTGAAAAAATCCTTAAAATGAAATCACTTTCTCATCCATGATACTTCATCATCATCAAACTCAAACCAGGATATTATGTCGTCTCCCATCTTCTTATTGTTTCTTATAATTTGCTGAATATATGGAACATCCCTTTGCAGTGCCTGCTTTGTGGAGATATGCGAATTCTGCGAAATCTTTTCTGCAATTGATTTTCTTTTCTGATATTTCATATTGGCCATCCATATCTTAAGAGGCCTCTCAGACTGCCTGAAATCTGGCGGAGCAGTGTATTTCTCATCTTTAGAGACCGCAACTCCTGCGCTTAACAGCGCATAAATATACACAAGAAAACGCCAGTGCTGCATTCTTCTTATCCTGCCCTTATAAACATCAGCTTTTGAAATTCTGTCATAGGCCCGTGCCAGATCACCTGGCTTTGTATACTCTCTTGGCAGGTTTTCATCAATCCATAAAAACACATTATCTATATCCTCATCAACATTATCAAGAGCTTTTAATGCCACACCTGCATCCGTACTTTTGAAAATTCTTAAGATTGAAGAAGTAATTTTGTCCTTTTGCTCCCTCTCGCTAATGAACTCAAGCTCAGCTTTTGTTAACTTTTTTGAGCTTCCAGAAATCATCTGAAGATCATTTATTGCAGCCCTCATATCCCCCCCGGCTCTTCTTGCAAGTCCTTTAAGAGCGGTATCTTCATATTCAATATTTTCAGAATCACAAATTTTTTTTAGCTTTTCATAAATTTCCTTATAGCCCAGGACGTTAAACTCAATAAGCCGGCATTTTTTCCTGATACCCTTTAATTTCTGCTCAAATGGGTTCTGGCTTGTTAAAACTACCGGAAAAACTGACTTTTCAAGAAGCTTAACAACTGCAGGAAGACCTCCCCTGTCCTTTGTACCTGAGAGGCCCTCAACCTCGTCGATTAAGATTATCTTTGTTTTGGCAAAAAGAGACATCTGCCCCATTGCGTTTCCTAGAATTGAATTAATGCTGTCTTTATTTCTGATATCCGAGGCATTAAGCTCAACCACTTCTGCACCTGTTTCATTTGCTACAGCATAAACTGAAACCGTTTTACCACACCCGGTTGCCCCATAAATCATTACAGCCTTTTTCTTCTCTTTTTTGTAGTTACTAATATAATTTTCAAGCTCCCCTATCTGCTCCTTTTGTCCATATACGTCTTCAGATTTATCAGGAGAATACAAAACAGTCCATGGTAGTCTATCCATATACAGCCGTAATAAACTGATTTTTATTAAGGTTTCTGATACAGCAAAACTTATGTTAAACCATAATTATGTCAAAGCAATTTTTTAGGGCAAAAATTAGGAGCAAACTACGCCTATTACTTTACTCAGCCAAAACTTTATAAAATCATTTTAAGTTCGCCATACCATGATTAAAAACTTCGAGCCTAGGCTTTACCAGGAAACAATTTTTGGCAACGCCTGTCTCCAGAATACATTGGTGGTTCTGCCAACCGGCCTGGGAAAGACTAATGTTTTTTTAATGCTCGCAGCACACAGGCTTAAACAATATCCTTCATCAAAAATTGTTCTTTTAGGCCCGACAAGGCCGCTAATTGACCAGTACAAAAGTGTATTTGAAAAGTACTTTGACATCGACAAAAACAAGATTGCATTATTTACAGGGCTTGTAAAACCAGAAAAAAGGCATGAGTTATGGAAAAATTCAAGGATAATATTTTCAACCCCCCAGGGTCTTGAAAACGATATAATTTCTAATAAGATAAAGCTTGATGATGTTTCATTATTGGGCTTTGATGAAGCTCACAGGGCAGTGGGCGACTATTCATACGTATACATCGCAAAAAAATATCATGAAAATGCGAAACATGAGCGAATAATAGGTCTTACCGCAAGTCCCGGAAGCGAGCAGGAAAAAATCGAGGAAGTTGTAAATAACCTATATATTGAAAACATAGAAATACGCTCTGACAAGGACAATGATGTTCAGGAATATATCAAAGATGTTGATGTATCCTGGGAAAAAGTAGACTTCCCGGACGAGTTTAAAAGAGTGCATAAATATTTGATGGATTGCTTTAAATCCAAATTAAAACTTATCGAAGATTACGGACTTTTGGGAAGCATAAATAAAGATTCAGCCAGCAGAAAAGACCTCCTTACCCTGCAGGCATCCTTGCAGGGAGAGCTTGCCCAGGGAAATAAGGATTTTTCTGTCCTAAAATCCCTTTCAGTAGCCGCTGAAGCAATGAAGGTACAGCATGCAATTGAGCTGCTTGAAACGCAGAGTGTGAAAGCACTTAATCTTTACCTTGAAGATATAAACAAACAGGCACAAACCTCAAAAACAAAGGCTGTAAAAAACCTATCGATTGATTCAAATTTCAAGGCAGCCGTTATTTTAACAAGAAAGTTAATTGAAGAAAAAAGAGAGCATCCAAAATTAAAAAGACTTAAGGAGATTCTGAATGAAAGCATCATTGGGCCAAAGTATAAGTTAATAGTTTTCACCCAATTCAGGGACACAGCCTCATTGGTCGTGGACGAGCTTAATAAGATGGAAAAAGTTAAGGCAGAATTATTTTTAGGGCAGGCCAAAAAAAGAAACAACGGATTTACGCAGAAAGAACAGGTTGCAATACTTAAGAGGTTTAAGGATGGAGAATTTAATGTTTTGGTTTCAAGCTCAGTTGGTGAGGAGGGCCTGGATGTGCCGCAGGTTGATATGGTTATGTTTTATGAGCCGATTCCTTCTGCAATAAGACACATCCAAAGAAGAGGCCGCACTGGAAGACAGGAAAAGGGGGAAGTAAAAGTATTGTTAACCAAGGGAACTAGAGACGAGGTTTACAGATGGTCGGCGCATCACAAAGAAAAACGAATGTATTCTGCTCTTGAAAAGGTAAAAAATAAACTGGTGTTTAAAAAATATGAAAAAAAGGATAAAGGCAATAATGAGAATAATGAAATTTTAATTTATGCTGACCACAGGGAGAAGGGGAACAGGATAATCAAAGAACTTGACTCAATGGGCGTTAAGCTTAATCTTGAAAGGCTTGAGCACGGAGATTACCTCTTAAGTAACAGGTGTAGTGTAGAATTTAAAACTGTAGAAGATTTTGTTGATTCCTTAATTGACGGCCGTCTCCTTGAACAGGTAAAACAGTTAAAATCACATTATGAAAGGCCCATTATTGTTGTTGAAGGCAACCACGATATATTTTCGGTAAGAAATGTTCACCCTAACGCAATAAGAGGGATGATTGCAACAATAACTGTTTCATTCGGTGTTCCAGTAATTACAACCAAAAGCCCTAAAGACACATCTGAAATGTTTTTGGCAATAGCTAAAAGAGAGCAGGATAAATGTGAAAAAGAGTTTTCTCTTCATGCACATAAGCCCTCTACTCTTAAAGAAATGCAGGAATACCTTGTTTCAAGCCTACCCGGTGTTGGTCCATCTCTTGCTAAAGCGATGTTAAGTTACTTTGGAAATGTTGAAAAAATAATTAATGCAACACAGGATGAGCTTACAAAAGTGGAAATGATTGGGAAAAAAAAAGCTGAGACAATTAAAAGGGTGATTGAAGAGCATTATGGATAAAGATAAACATTTTGCAGTGTCATTAAATTTGGTGTGCATAACTCATTAACAGTAAGCATGCCATCTCTGGGCACGAAGGCAATTCTTAAAAACTCATTAGTAGAAATTGAGCGT
>JBMCCQ010000051.1:0-5310 GCA_048618745.1 Candidatus Nanoarchaeia archaeon | reverse complement strand
TTTCGTTTTTGTTGTCCCGTTAAAGTGATAAAAAAACAACAAATACATTTAAAAACCATTAGAACAAACACTTTTTAGAAGGGTGATATTTATGGAGTGTGTATTCTGCAAAATAATCAATGGTGAGATTCCCGGGGAAACTGTTTACGAAGAAGAAGATGTTTTGGCGATAATGGATATTAATCCTGCCAATAAAGGGCATGTTTTGGTTATTCCAAGAGAGCATTATGAGACATACCTTGATTTGCCCGGGGAGCTTGCAGAAAAAATAGGTAGCGCAACCCAGAAAGTAGCCAGCGGAGTACTAAAAGCTACCGGTGCACAAGGGTTTAACATCCTCAATAATAACAAAAAGATTGCAGGCCAGCTTGTCCCGCATGTCCATATGCATATAATCCCAAGGTTTGAAAATGATGGGGTAGACATGAGCCTGACACACAAAGAATACAAAGAAGGAGAAATAACAGAGTACGCTGAGAAAATCAGAAACAACCTATAGTTTAAGAGGCAAACTAATGGAACTTTTAATCGCTTTATTTTTTGCAGTGTTGATTTTACTATTTTTTGTTTACTATAGATTTTGGTTTTTAAGAAATCCTAAAAGGACTCCACCCTTGGGAAACTACATAATCAGCCCTGCCGACGGGAAAGTCAACCAGATAATCAGGTCTTCCTCAGTAGATGCAAAAATCAGCAAGGGCATTGGAAAAATCCACACTCTGGCCTCTGATGTCGACAAAGAATACCTCATCGTAAACATTGTGATGACTCCATTTGATGTGCACTACCAGAGAAGCCCGATAGAAGGAAAAGTTTTGTATACAAAATATAATAAAGGAAGATTCAGAAATGCAGTGACAGACAAAATTGCAATAGAAAACGAAAATAACGAAATTTTAATAAGCGGAAAGCATAAGGTAAAAGTAATACAGATTGCAGGGATATTAGCAAGAAGAATAAAATGCTTTGTTAAAAAGAACAAAAATTTAAAAGCAGGGGATATCATAGGTCTAATTACACTCGGCTCACAAGTAACACTGATAATGCCTGCAGGGGTAAAACTTAATGTAAGGGAAGGAGAAAGAGTAAAGGCAGGAGAAACAATAATTGCAAAAGATAAAAAATGAAGCTCATCAAAACATTAAAACTCGCCGATTACCTTACTATTGCTAATTTTGCATCAGGCCTTCTCTCAATATTTTTTGCAATAAACTCAGATTTCACAATATCTGGCGTCTTGATGATAGCTGCATTTGTTTTTGATGCACTCGACGGCAGGGTTGCAAGAGCCACAAACAAAGCAAATGCTTTTGGAAAAGAGCTTGATTCTTTAGCTGACCTTACCAGTTTCGGTGTGGCCCCGGCAGTTTTCGGATTTTGCCAGGGATTAAACGAGCCATACCAGATTGCAATCCTGGTATTATTTTCTGCAGCGGGAATGCTTAGGCTTGCAAGATTTAATGTACTTAAGGTTAAAGATTTTATTGGAATTCCCATCACAACTAACGGTATTTTATTTCCCCTGATGTTCCTACTAATGGGTCCTTTCAACTGGTTCATAATAATATATTTAATAATGGGCATTTTAATGATTTCAGACTTCAGGATAAAAAAGATATAGAATGCTTACTGAAATAATCACAAACAAAATTGTATTAAGTGTGTTTTTTGCAACAGCTCTCAGCCAGTTGTTAAAAACTTACAATAAATACCTGGAGGAAAAAGTATTTGACATCAGGCTTTTGTGGGAAACAGGAGGCATGCCAAGCAGCCATGCCGCCTTAGCAAGCTCGCTTGCACTTGCAACAATTCTTGTTGAGGGAGTCACAACGGTCTCAGTAGTAACTGTTGCGATTTGCATTGTTTTCATAAGAGACGCTTTTGGGCTGAGACGTGAAGCAGGAGAGCAAGCGAAAGTAATAAACAAAATTGTAGCTGATTTAAGGCTGGAGAGAAAGCTTAATGTAAAAAAGCTAAAAGAGCTTGTAGGCCACAATTTTTTCCAGGTAATAATGGGGATATTTGTGGGAATAATATCCACGCTTATTGTTTTTAACCTCTATAATGCAAATTTTGCAATTCTATTAATATGGTTCTGGACATCAGTATACTACGCGCTTCCCGGACTGATTGCAAACATGATGCCTGTTTTTTTTAAAAAGAGGCTCAAATTCCTGGCAAAACCAATTGACTTTGGCGCCAAATTAAATGGTGTGAGAATGTTTGGAAGCCATAAAACAATCAGGGGTTTTGTTGTTGCAATAGCAGGCGGATTAATTGTCGGACTAATACAATTTCTGATAAAGGATCTTCATTTTATACAGGCAATAAGTTATGTTGAGTATACTTTTGCCTCTGCTCTTTTGATCGGGACAGCCTTCGGGTTTGGCGCGCTTGTTGGAGACGCTTTAGAAAGCCTCCTAAAAAGACAGCTAAATATAAAGCCGGGAAAACCTTTCATTCCTCTTGACCAGATAGACTACATAATCGGCATTGCGGCCTTTAGCTTCCTGTTTAAGCCATTGACACTGCATATGTTTCTGACTCTGCTGGTTGCAGGTGCAGTCATGTCAGTGATTTCAACAAAAATTGGCTACTTATTAAAGATTAGAAAAGAGAAATGGTAACAAACCTATTATCAGAAACCAACCGTACACTTTAAATGTATGCAATAATAATTCTGTTTTATTTTTAATTTTCTCATTTTTCTCGTATTTAACAGCTAAAACGCTTGCTGAAGCCATTCCGCATAAAAACAATAAGATTCCTCCTGCGAGAATATAAGGCTGAACTAAAAAAATAATAAGACCTGCAGACAATAAATAAAACAACCCAATATAACCTGTAAAATAAAGCAGGGCAAAAAACAGCAACACAACACTTGCCGAAATTATTGGGCTTTCTGTTAGAGAAGAACCTACTAATAATATAAATAATATAAGGGAGACATACCTAATCATCTCAAAATAATATTGCCCCGGCCTTAATTCTTCAGGAGCTATAAGTGAAAGCAAATATCCTGCAATTAGACCTGAAAATGCCACAATTACAACCAAAAACTCATACATCTTTTTTCCTCAGATATTTTTTTATCTCTTCTATTATATTTTCTTTTGCATGCTTTGCAAAATGAACTGAGCCTGCCTTTGCATGCCCGCCCCCCTGAACCATTGAATAGGGAAATTTCTCCTTTAATTCATTTATCAACTTATTCACATCAAATCCCAGATTTTTATTAATTCTGATTGTCGCAATATCATCACAATATCCAACCATCACAACAGGCTTATTTGTTTTTTTCTCTAAAAACTCCTTGGCAAGATTGGTAATCTTTGTATAAAAGAGCTTTCTTAACGAAAAATAATTTTCAGCATCAATTACGCCGAGTAAATAATCCCCAAAGTCTTCATACACAACATACTCTTGAATAACCTTCAATATTTTGGTTTTTTCCTGCTCAAGCTCACCTTTAACAATATCTACAATCTCTTTTTGCTTATCATAATTAAATAAAAGCTCCTGGACATACTGCCTGCCTTCTAGGTTTGCAAGCTGCCCGGCCTCAAAGTCAATAACCTCTGCAAGCACCTGAAGATATTCCCGGCTGTAGCCTTTTTTAAAAGCAAGCTCCATGTAACTATTTAATTCTTTTTCCTCAGATTTATCTGCAATTGCCCCCAAAGCCCCAAGAATTTCGATATCCTGAGTGGTTTCATCTATGCAAAAGGCGAGTTCCGCACAAAGCATTGAAGCAGTAATGCCGCTTCCAAAGCCATAGAGATGAGGGTTTACATGAGCCTTTAGTAGAGGCTCAACTTCCGAAACAGGTGGATGATGGTCTATTACAACCACCTCAATTCCAAAAACCTCGAGTTTTTTTAGAGCAAAAATATCCTCTTTACTGCTTCCATTATCAACAATAATCAACAAAGGCCGCTTTCGGTTAAACCTTTCACCTTCTGCAAGACAAAGAGACAAATCCCTTGTCGCATCAGAATAATCATAAAATGGTGTTTTTGTGGGGAAACGCTTGTAATAAAAAAAAACATCACTTTCTTTGATATGAAAGTCAGAAAGAAGAGTAAGTATAGCCTTTTCCAGAGCTAACGCACCACAGTATCCATCACAATCATTATGATGCCTAATCCAAACAGGCCTTTTATCATGCACTGCCCTGCCTATCTCATCTGCAGCATTTTTCAAACTGTCATACATAGCGTCAAACTTTTCCGAGTTGATTATTCCCATTTACTATGCCCCCATTGTATAAGCAAGTCAACTTCAAGGTTCTCAAGTCCTAATGGTTTGTCACACGCTCCAAAACATGAGCCAGCCCAAATCAGAACTTCTGCGCCGCATTTTTTTATTAACTCATCCTGGATATGTTCTGCCATAGGCTTAAGCCCCTCGGGCAACTGAATTACTACACGCCTGGCCCCTGTTTGATTAATGCGTTTAACCGCCTTTTCAAGCTCCAGCTCCAACTCCATAATTAGAATTAGATAAGGCAAGAATATATATATTTTTCCTACATAAACTCCGAATCCATCATAACCTCATCCAGCTCAAAATCACTATACTGCTTTTTATTTAGAACTGACCTGAGGTCCTCTTTATCCTTGCTCTTTTCGTTATCCATATCTTCTAAAATTAACAAATCTTCATCCATACTACTCACCTAATATGTATCCCATGGACGCCATTTTTCTGTTTTTTTCCATTTCTTATTTTCCTCTTCATCTGGGTTCTGTATATCCATAAACATCCTCTTGTCCGTCTTACTCTTCTTCATCCGCATCACCATGGATTTATAGAGTAATTAATCATATATAAAGTTTTTGGTTAATTAATTACTCCACAGGAACAAAATATTTTACCGAAACACTTAAAAATAACTCCCAAATTTCCTAAAGAGAAACCCCGCCTAGCTCAATGGCAGAGCGTTCGGCTGTAGATACTGTTTGACTAGCTATTAAGCATGGATGAAAAACAGTCAGCTGTTACCGAAAGGTTCCCAGTTCAAATCTGGGGGCGGGGAGTTAATTTTCTACATATTTTTCAAATTCCTACGAAATTTGTTGAAAAAAATATTTATTTTAGCACAAGTTTTATATAATATAATTCATTCCACCGTTACAGTATCAGTGTAAATTGATACAGGGTGGGTGCAGTAATTTTATCGCAGAATCTATTTCTATCCACCAAAAAATATTGGAGGGGAAAAAAATGTTAAAAAAGAAAGTACTAGGTATGCCTATCGCATTATTTGTGATTGGCATTATGGTTTTAGGTGGTGCAACGGCAGCTCTG
>JBMCCQ010000050.1:0-5502 GCA_048618745.1 Candidatus Nanoarchaeia archaeon | reverse complement strand
ATTTCTTAGTAAGTATGGATTATAAAAAACTGGGGCTTAAGTGCGGTATAGAGATACACCAGCAGCTGGAAGGAAAAAAGCTTTTTTGCAATTGTCCGACAACTATTAAAGATGGAGAGCCCGATTCTAAAGTGAAAAGACAGTTAAGGGCTGTTGTTGGCGAGACAGGAGAGGTTGACAGGGCGGCACTGCAGGAGCAGGAGAGGAAAAAGAGTTTTATTTACAACTATTATGATGACTGCTGCTGTTTAATTGAACTCGATGAGGAACCGCCCAACCCAATTAATACTGAGGCAGTTAAGACATCATTTATTGTTTCCAAGCTTCTTAACGCCAAGCCAGTTGATGAAGTACAGGTGATGAGAAAAACTGTTGTTGACGGCAGCAATACAACTGGTTTTCAGAGGACTGCGTTAGTTGCAATGGACGGCTTGCTAAAGGCTGAGACCAATGAAGTGAGGGTTGAGACAATCTGCTTAGAAGAGGATGCTGCCAAAATTATTGAAAGAGGGGTTCAAAGTGATATTTATAATTTGTCAAGGCTTGGCATCCCTCTTGTGGAGATAGCAACAGGTCCTGATATGAGAACTCCTGAGCAGGTTAAAATTATTGCTGAAAAAATAGGCAATGTCTTAAGAAGTACAGGGAAATGTAAGAGAGGTCTGGGAACAATCCGCCAGGATGTAAATGTGAGTATAAGGGGTGGAAACAGGGTGGAGATTAAGGGTGCCCAGGACTTAAAATCGCTTCCACTGGTAGTTGAAGAGGAAGTAAAACGGCAGAGTGAATTAATAAAACTCAGCAGTGAAATTACGCATAAGGTGGCCCCAGAAATTATTGATATTACAAATGTGTTCAAAGAGACTGAGGCTAAGGTGATAAAAAAAGCAATGAAAAAAGGAGTTGTTTATGGAATAAAGCTCGAGGGGTTTGCTGGTTTTGTTGGAAGGGAAATTCAAAAGGGAAGGCGGCTTGGAAGTGAATTCTCTGATTATGCTAAAATAAGGGGCGGCGTAGGAGGGATATTTCACTCAGATGAACTGCCTAAGTATGGTATTAGACAAGCAGAAATTGAAAAAGTAGAGAAAAAACTATCCTGCAGAAAAAACGATGCATTTGTAATTGTTGCTGATGTAAGTGAAAAGGCGTATAATGCATTAAATGCAGTTATTCAAAGAGCCACCCAGATATGCAAGGGTGTACCAAAAGAAGTAAGAAAAGCAAACCCTGACGGAAGCACGAGTTATTTAAGACCGATGCCTGGTGGAGCCAGGATGTATCCTGAAACTGATGTGATGCCATTAAAGATGAATTTTGATGTCGAGCTGCCCGAGTTAATTGAGGATAAAGCCCAAAGATTTCAAAAAGAGTATGGTCTGGCAAAAGATTTGGCTAAAGATATGGCGAAGTCTGAATTTAATGAGCTTTTTGAAAGACTTGCCAGGAAATTAAAACCTCCATATGTTGCGGAAATACTTGTTTCTTTTTCAGCACAGCTTGTAAGAGACTATGAGGGTGCACAACCATCTCTGGTAACTGAAGGGCATCTTGAAAAAATATTTGATGCAGTGGCTGATGAAAAAATCCCTAAATCCTGTGTAATGGATACTATTGTTGATGTAGCAAGGGGGGAGGAGCTTGACCTTTCCAAATATGAGGTGGCTTCTGAAGATGAGCTGGAAGAAGGCATAAAAAGGTTAGTGGAAGAGAATAAGGATGCTCCAATGGGGGCGATTATGGGAATGGCTATGAAAAAGTTCCAGGCTGATGGGAAAAAGGTTAATGAGCTTGTTAAAAAATACAAAAATTTTTAAATTAAGCAGGCGGCAGTTTTGAAAATGAACATTTTAGATAATTTAACATTTGATATGATTAGTGGTATGGTTGCCATATTAATTCTGACTATTGTATGTATTGTCAATCGTGACAAACTTGAAATCCAGCCTATGCTAGGTTATCTATTATATATTATAATGTATCCAACCCGGCGTGGTATTAAGTTAATGGATAAAATAGCCACAAGATGGCGTGAGTGGGTTAAGCTTTATGGATATATCTCAATAGGTCTTGGTTTTATGTTTATGGTTCTTTTTACAGCAATGATTATACTGGTTGTTATTAAGTGGGTTGTACAGCCAGTACCAGATGAGCCAGGTTTCGCGCTTGTTATTCCTTTTACGAATATTCCCGGAGTTGGTTATTTATCTTTCTGGTACTTTTTTATAAGCATATTTATTCTGGCAATTATTCATGAGGGAGCTCATGGTACAGTTGCTAGAGCACATGGCCTTGAGATTAAAAGAACAGGGTTTGCATTTTTTGGGCTTATTTTGCCAATATTTCCAGCGGCCTTTGTCGAGCCCGATGAAAAAAAGCTTCAGAAAAAAGATGACACGGTACAATATTCAATTTTTGCGGCCGGGCCGATGATAAATATATTGCTTGCAATAATACTTTTAATTTTGATGCCCTATGTTGGTCAGGGTGTATTATATCCTGGGTCTGGCCCCAATGCTCCATTTGAGGACAGTTTCTCAGAGCCGATAGGCTTTTCATATAATCTGGTGCAAAATGAAAGCCTTCCTGCAAGCCAGGTAGGCATGCCTAATCATTCAATTATTACTTCAATTAATAACAAGAGTGTTAAGACTTATAATGATTTTGCTACTGAGATAATGTATGTCCGCGCGGGAGAGAATGTGACTATTGGGACCAAAAACGGGACATTTACTCTTGAAACAATAGAACACCCACGTTTTGAGAACAGGGCATATATAGGCATTTACCAGGATACTAACGAAAAAAGGAAGATTTCTGAGTTAGCACAGTGGAAGTTCCAGACATATTACTGGTTTAAGGGTTTATTTAAATGGTTGTTTACACTGAATTTATTTGTTGGTTTGGCAAATCTTTTGCCGATGGGGCCTGTCGATGGAGGGAGAATGTTTGGACTTGCATTAAAAAGGCTTATGAAGAACCAGAAAAGGGCTGAAAAGATTTGGTTATATATTGGTATATTGTTTCTTTTGATAATTATATTTGGACTGATTGTTAATTACCTGGGTAATCCTTTTTTGTTGTTCAAGTAATTATAAAAGAGGGGGCTATAATTTTTTTATGCAAGTCAGCTGTAGATTAAAAATTTTGACATAAGTGTTGTTGCAGTATTAATTACCTAAATTTCAGATAAACAACTGGTCCGGGCTCTAGTTGTTCCAGAACGAGTTTATTAAGCTCAACAAGTTTTAGTTCGTTTTCAGTTACCAGGTCAATACATGCCAAGGGTGCTTCGTTTTCTTTTTCAACACCTCTGATAAAAATGTCGGTTGCTTCCAGCTCCTTGCCAAGTTTTCTGGCAGTCTCTTCTAATTTCTGCAATTCATAAGGTGGCTTAATTCTTAATCCAATGTATTTTCCCTTAATCTCACCTTTTTGAAGGTAGTTCATGTAATCTTCTGATTCTATAGAAATGTCACAATTCTCTGTTTTCTGTTCAACTCCTGCCATCTCTTGTAGTTTATGAGTTAGTGTTTCTGATGTGTAACTGTCATCCACTTCTCCAGTAAGAAATAAACCAGGAGCATTGATCTCTTCTTCATATTTATTGAGATTGTCAAAATAATGCAGATTAAGTCCTGGAAAATTTAGTTCTTTGATTTCATCAATTGTTTTGCCGGGAAAATAGATATAGCCTCTTACCTTTTGCATAGGATGTGTATTTATCATAGTAATTTATAAAATTTTGTATTATGGCTGGTTAGAATTAATTTATCTTATTCGCCTTCCACAGCCGCCTGGAGGTAAATAGTGGCCTGTCTGGTTGTTGCCAATTTTCGGTCCTGTTGGTGTTCCTCCTTTTGTATAGCCTATCATATATTCTCCCCACTCAGAAGGATTTACTCTTAATGGTTTTTTGTTAAGATAAAAGAAATCTTGCTCGGTAATTTTATCCACAATATCCTGGCTGAATCTTTGGGCAAATGTGTATGTTCTTCGTACAGGCTCTCGTTCTTTGTATATTCCAAAATCAAGTTTATTGAAAATGGGCTTCAGGTATTGGTTAGGGGTGCGGACGGGAATTATTTTATTGTCCTGAACCTCCACGCTAAAGCGTTTAGGAAAATGTTCGGAGCGGGGAAGACAAAATCCCCCTACGTACTCTATATATGCTTCTCCTTTTTTAGAAGGTAAAACTACTGAAGATACCCTGAATTGTACATCAGCATATTTTTTTTGTTTATCTGGCATAAAAGCAGAGAAATTTGCACAACTTAATAAATTTATTTTATAAGAGTTCTTCCTTTTCTAATTCAGGTCTTTTTACTCTTCTCCTGTATTCAGCGTATTTATCTTCAGGAGAATATTTTGGGGGCTTTGAGCTTACTGCTTTTTGATCGCAGCAGCTTTCTTTCATTGTGTAGTTTTGGCAGAGCTTACAAAACATAATATGTCTTGCCATTATTTAGCCCTCTTGAATTCAACTGTGCCTTTGGTGTTTTTCAGGCTTTTGTCAACAGTCGTCGTGGCCTTTTTCAAAAGGTTTTCAGCCAGCTTATAATCTTCTTCGGTTATTTTTACCTCATATCTTCCAGCGCCCATATAAGTAATAGAAATTTTCTGCTTTTCCACGTCCTGGGCTTTTTTGAGCGCTTTCTTTATTTTTTCAACACCATCAGGCTCATAAATCCTTATATTATACTTACCGGTAAGCTCAACGGTTGGAGGCTTTATTTTTTGTTTTATTGTTTCATCAAGTTCTTTTTTTAGCTTTTCATCAAGGTTTAACTGGTTAATGTCAGTCTCTCCTATAACAATTTCTTCGAAAAAATCAGCCGGGTACTCGTAATCAATGCTATTTGCAATTTTGTCAAAAAGCTCTTTAGGCTTCATGTTGTGCTCTTTAGCAATTAATTCAATAATTTTTTCTGCTTTGAGCTCCTTTTTGATTGTTTCCATCTTTTTCCTGTGCTGGTTCTTGTTAACCCTTCTTAAGGAGAGGTCAATATGTCCCCTCTCTTGCTTTACTTTTAAAACCACGCACACGATTTTTTTCCCTTCTTTTACATAGTCTCTTATGTTTCTTATTCTACCTGGAGATATTTCAGAAATATGAAGCATCCCGCTTTTTCCCTTGTACTCATCCAAATCAACAAAAACAGAATTAAACTGGATTCTGGTTACAGTACATAAAACTAACTCAGATTCTTCGGGAAAGCCTTCTTTTTTTAAAAGCATTATTCCAATACCTCCAGGACCCTTGCCTTGATTTTGGATTTTCCGCCAGTTGGCTCAGCAATGGCTTTCTCGCATACAAGGCATGTTACATTTGAAGAGGCCTTTCCGAATATTATCTGCTCATTTTTGCATTTTGGGCATCTAACTTTAATAAATTTGCTTGCTGATTCTGGTATTATGTCTTGTTTCATATTAATTCACCTGTCTTCCTGTTACTTCGTAGAAATTGCCATCTATTTAAAAAAGTTTTGTGTTAAGCTCAGATGT
>JBMCCQ010000049.1:0-6149 GCA_048618745.1 Candidatus Nanoarchaeia archaeon | reverse complement strand
TATGAAGGAGAATGTGAAGAGGACTCAACACTTACTTAAAAAGACTAATTTATCTATGTTATCTTTTGGAAATTTTTTTTCTCTTAATTATTCACACAACCTTTATAAATAGGCGGTTATTTTAGGATGAGCCTATGGAGATCACAAATGAATTTAAAAAAAGCTTAAAATCAGAAAAATTTAGTGACATACTGGGGCAAAATGAAGTAAAGTCAGGCCTGAAATCCGCACTTCTTATGGGGAGGCATATCGCGATATTCGGCCCGCCCGGCATTGGAAAAACCACACTCGCAAAAAACGTGGCTAAAATCCTTCCCAAACTCAAAGTTAATACTTGTGGTTATAACTGCACGCCTGAAAATCCGGTCTGTCCTAAATGCCTTGCAGGCCAGACTGAAACTCAAAAGGAAATTTTAGGGGATAAACGCTTTGTAAGGGTACAGGGAAGTCCTGATTTAACCGCAGAAGACCTAATAGGAGATATTGACCCAATTAAGGCATTAAAGTATGGTGTATTAAGCCCTGAAGCTTTTACTCCGGGAAAAATATTTAAGGCAAATAATGGGGTGTTGTTTTTTGATGAAATCAACCGGTGTCCTGAAAAACTTCAAAACGCCCTATTGCAGGTTTTAGAAGAGAGAAGGGCAACGATTGCAAGCTATGATATTGATTTTCAGGCAAACTTTATTCTGATTGCAACAATGAATCCGGTGGATATCAACACGGAGAGGTTGTCGGATGTATTACTCGATAGGTTTGATGTTTTGTATATGGATTATCCTGAAACAGATGATTTGGAAAAGGAGATAGTAAAAACCAAGGGCCAAAACATAATGGACACACCTGAGCATGTGCTGGAGGCTATTGTTGGATTTGTAAGGAACTTAAGGGACAGTGACAAGCTTGAGAAACAGCCAAGTGTCAGGGCAACTATAGGGCTTTATGAAAGGGCACAGTCAAATGCCTATGTAAGGGGAGCAAAAGAGACAAGCTTTGATGATTTAAAAGCCGTGGTTGTCTCAGTGCTTTCACACAGGATAAGGTTAAAGCCCAGCGTAAAGTACCTTAAGGATACTACTGAGTTTATTAAAGAAGAGTTTGAAAAATTCACGCAGGAGAAATTCTCAGATACAGTTGAAAACGAGGAGCCAGGTGGTGGCCCGTGACATGCCCTACCAGAAAACTGAAGTGAAAGAGCAGGAAAAGGCAGAAGAGCTTTCAGGTAAACTACAATTTCAGGCGCTTGAAGACAAGCTAATGCATTCAGTAATGGAAAACGACCAGCAGACAATTGAGCAGGGCAAGATGCTTAATGATGCTATAAATAATAATATCTCTGCTTTCACGCCAGACCTTATGATGGAGCAAATGGCTAAAGATTTTAAATTGGCAAAACAAATTTATGGTGAGAAACTTCTCAGGGCTTTGTCAGGCTATGATGACGGGTATGTAGAAAAAAACATGCATATCCCTGAGTTTCAGCGGGAGTTAAAGCAAAAGATGACAGAAAATATTGAAAAGCTAAAAAAAAATAAGCTTCTTGATAAACAAAATACAATTACTGAGGCAGGAATTGAGCTTGCATCTCTGGTAAGTTATATAGAGGAGCTTGATAAGTTAGAGCCTAAGGGGCAGGGTGAAAAATTCAAGAAAAAGCCTGACATTTATGGAGATAAGGCAGATATCCGGAGTTTCAGAAGGGGAGACAGGTATCGCGATTTGTCTGTAAGAAAAACTGTTAAAACTGCATTAAGAAGAGGGCATGGTGGGTTTGATAATAGTGATTTAAAGGTGCATGAAAGGCAGGCCAAAGGGCAGATATATGTAATCTATGGCCTCGATTCCTCTGCTTCAATGAAAGGGGATAAGATTGATAAATGCAAAAAGGCGGGGATTGCATTAAGCTACAAGGCAATAAACCAGAAAGATAAGGTAGGCCTGATTGTATTCGGAAAGGAGGTAGAAAAAGAGGTTGTCCCGACGTCAGACTTTACCACACTGTTAAAAAATATTGTGTCTGTAAAAGCTTTCCAGGAAACCAATATTTCAAAGACAATTAAGAAGGCAATTGAACTTTTCCCGGATAAGGATGTTACAAGACATTTAATCCTTATTACTGATGCCCTTCCGACAGCTGGAAAACGCCCAAAAGATGAAACAATTGAGGCGGCTAATGAGGCAATACAAAATAATATTACTATCTCAATAGTTGGTATGAATCTTGATAAAGAAGGCGAAGCTTTAGCTCAAAAGGTTGTTGAAATTGGACAGGGGAAATTATATATTTCAAGAGAAACAGACGATATTGATAGTTTGATACTGGAAGATTATTACGCGAAGGGGTGATTAGTTATGGTTACTGAAGATTTGGAAAAAATAAAAACAAGAAGGAGTATAAGAAAATTTAAAGGCGGGGAGGTTACTGATGAACAAATAAAGGAAATACTTGATTGTGCAATGCAGGCTCCCTCTGCTGTCAATGCTCAGCCCTGGCACTTTGTTGTTATAAGGAATAAGCTAAATGATATTGCACGAATACATCCGTATGCAAAGATGGCTTCCCAGGCTTCAGTTGCAATCATGGTTTGCGCAGAGCCTGCTAAAGAAAAAATACCCGGCTTTTTCCCTCAGGATTTGGCAGCAGCAACTCAAAATATACTATTAGCAGCACATTCTCTTGGACTTGGTTCAGTCTGGTGCGGGATTTATCCTAATGACGAATTAGTGGAGAAATTTAAGTCTCTTTTTAACATACCTGAGCATATTACACCATTTTCCGTCGTGCCAATGGGATATCCTGCAGAAACTCCGGAGAAACCTCAAAGATACAAGAAAGAGAAAGTGCACTGGGATAAATGGTAGGTATTGTCTATTTTATTTACACATATTTGATTCAATAAATATTTTTTTCACCTATAATATCAAAAGTTAAAACCTTGTCTAAATTTTCATTCCAGTTTAAACATTAACTTTTTATATCTCTGGTACTTTAATTCCAATATGAAAGCATACATCACATGCGCTGTAACTCACAATAAAGATAAACTTAATCTTTTGCCAAAAATTGAGGAAGTTGTAAAAGCAAAAGGAATCAAAACCTTTGTAATTGAGGAGGGTGGGAATGCAGAGGAGATTTTCAAAAGAGATTATGAGCAATTGAAAAATTCTAATCTTATGATTGCAGAAATCTCAGAGCCAAGCATTGGTGTTGGTATTGAACTTGGTCTTTCTTATTCGCTTGGCATAAAAAGGATACTACTTTTGGAAAAGGGAAAAAAATTAACTAAGATAGCCCGGGGCATGCCTGAAACAAAGATTATTGAATATGAAAATGTGGATGAATTGACAGAAAAATTGTCATTTGTTCTTCAGAATTCTAAGAAAAACGTCTAAGAGGCATCTATTTTATGAAACACATTCATACTCTTTGCATTTATAACCCTCTTTGCACTGCATGTTCATAAAACACTGTACGCATTTATAATTGGAGGCCCTGCCAGGGCTTACAACACAGCTGTATTCTTCGTCTTTGCAATTTTCACAAGGCTTGTTCTTGCACTCCCGCCTTGCCTCTGTTTCCTTGCAGGATTCAAATTCAGAAAGGGAGGAA
Organism: Candidatus Nanoarchaeia archaeon; assembly: GCA_048618745.1. GTDB lineage: Archaea > Nanobdellota > Nanobdellia > Woesearchaeales > DSVV01 > CAZBGG01. The sequence goes on along the minus strand of JBMCCQ010000049.1, from coordinate 2,539 downwards.
TTTTTAAGACATACATTTGCCGGACCGCAGTGCATATCATGGGGGCAGTCAGAATCAAAGCTGCATACAGCTCCTTCTTTTATACTATCCCTTTTAGTGCATTTATTTTCAATACATATATATCCTTTTTTGCAATCATCATCATGCATACATTCTCTGCATTCTTTTCCATCAGGGGTCATAACCGGTCTCATATTTTGGTTTTCACAATTCTTGCAGGGAGGGCAATCAGAAATTTCCAGTTCGGATTTATTTGCAGGCTCAGAATTGTTTGTGCTGTTAGTAATATCTTCCTCTGTTGGCTGCATTAGAAGATAGAAAAACAATATGCCGAGGGCAATTAAAACCACAAAGCCCCCAAGAATTATAAGCAATTTTTTTGGCCGGTTACCCTTTACTTGAGAATAGGCAGTATTTTTGTCATAACCATTATCAAGAAGAATTTTGTAAATCTGTTCATTAGAGTATCCCTTAGATTTGGCTTTTTTTATCCACTCCTCCAGCTCACCGTTAACCATATGCATTTTCTTGTAGTGAGATTATATAAATATTTTTAATAGAAACCAGCAGATTCCATAAATCACACATTAGCTTTCTGGTTGTGCCTGCAGTTTGGGAAAATGCAAGAGAATTACTAAAAAAACTATTCCCAGGATAAAATAACTTGCCTGCATCCACCCAGGAGCATGAATACAATCACACAGTGGCAGACCTGAATATGCAGCAGTTTCAATGTTTTTTATATTAAAAAAATGGTAAGCTATTGTTTCTACAAATATAAGAAGCGGCCAGTAAATACCTATGAATATCCCCAGTTTCCCCCCGGTTGTTTTAGGCTTTATTTTGTTCTCTATATAAGAATAAAGTAAATATAGTGCAAACAAACCAGTAGCCCATGCAAAAAAAGGAAAGACATCCAGCCCCATTATGCTTAAAGATTCAATGTTATATTTATACAGTTGCTGGGAAGTTATTACCCAGGCTAAGGCGACAAATGATGCAATAATAAAAGGTTTTAGCAGTCTTTCTCTTTTTGTTTGAATAAGGTATGGATAAACAAGAAAATAGGCAACAAGCATAACAATAGCTGATTTGTAAATGGCAAGAAGACCAAGAGTAAGAACCATTAATACAATATCTAACAATATTGTGTTTTTGTAGTATTTCTTAGCAAAAGTGCCAAAAAATTGATAGTTAATATCCATATATTCCCTTTATCTGTTAACTAATATTTAAATTATGGGTTTTTAAGAGGTTATTTTTCAACCGTGCATAGGCAATTTCCATCAACGGCATCAGGTTTTCAACATCTGCTTTGTTATATGCCACGAGCTTTTGCAAAGCAGCCTTTTCACCTTTCCTGTATCTTTTCCAGAGTCTTACTGCTTCTAATCCGTCCACTTCTGAAATTTCATCATCTCTTTCAAAACCCAGCTGTTTTTCAATCATCTTTAACCCTCCTTTAAGACCCAGCTCTTTAAGGCAGAATCTGAGGTCAATATGCAGCTGCGATAAATCAAGAAACGGAAAGACTGTTTTAATAAAGGGCAGATCAAAACATCTGCCATTAAAAGTTACAATCATAGAATAATTCTTGATATAATCAGTAAATTCTTCCAGGTCTTGTCCTCTTACAAACACCCTGCTATAATTTCCGTTATAAACTCCAATTGTGGTTATTTTGTTATTTTGCTTATCTAAGCCTGTAGTTTCAATATCAAGAAAACAACAGCTATCTTTAAAGTCAGGGTAGGCCCTCCAGTGTTCAGAAAGCGGCAGGCTTTCAGAAAAATACCAGTGGTTTCTGGACTCGTACTGTTCTTTCGAGATAAGGCAATGCTTTTTTATGCCGCTTTCAATTGCTCCATTAATAGCATCATCCCATGTTCTCATATTATTATGCCATAAACTAAGCTCTTTTGCTTTCCCTATACCCGGTATATGCAGAAATGTTGATTGAAGCATCTAACTTGGACATATTCATCTCCTTTAAAAACTTTTCATATTATTTTCCGGAAATCTTAATCTATGTTTTAAAAAATTCATTTTCTTGAATAAATTAATTTTTATAATACTTTTAACATACACGGCCGATTGGTTTTTAAAAACCATAAACCAGATTTAAACAGTCTGGAAGGTGATTTATGGCAAAAGGAAATGGAAACGGGGGGTACAAAATACCCGGAAGAAGTGTTAGTGACATCGTAGTTTCCCTGGCTAGAAAACAGGGTATGAATGTAAGTGTAGACCGTAGCCCTTTTAACGGGCTTCACTCGCCCGGGGGATACGGAAGCGGCAATGTTACAATTGAACTTGCGGTAAAGGATGGCGGCAAAAAATGGTTGGGTTTGTTTCCAAAATACCACAAAGCAACAACAACCATAGATGAACATGCGGGCTATAGCAGTTTCAGTAGTGTACCAATAAACTATAGCCCTGAAGCAGAGCCATATTTCAGGTCAATGGAGCAGGCTTTGAATTCCCTTGACCAGGGGAGGTTTTAGTGGCGTTCGCTAAATTTTTGTTATTGTTGATTTTT
>JBMCCQ010000048.1:0-6541 GCA_048618745.1 Candidatus Nanoarchaeia archaeon | reverse complement strand
ATTGGGTAGCATAAAATAAAATTAATGGAAATATTATTTAATTGTTGCCTTAAATTCTGGGAAAACTTATAGAGATCAAAATACTTACTTATGGCCTATTCGGTAAAAACCTACCCATGTACTTCGTCAGACCTGCCGGGTGCCCTGCTTATGTCAAATTTAATGCAGTTTAGATAGTGTAAGTAAAATATAATGCAGGGCAGGTTTTGACGGCCGTAAGTATTTTGCACAATGTCTTAGAAAATTAGATTTAGAAAAATTTAATTAGCTTAGAAGTTAAACAAATGTTAATGCAAGACCTAAATGAATACATTCACTCCCTTCCCCCATCAATATTCGGGGAAACTAATTATAATAATATAGATATCAACAAGCTGGCCTCAGGATGTTATAATGTAAATTATCTTGTAAAAATCAATAACAAACATTTTGTGTTCAGGCAAAATATACATAGTGATGAGCAGGAGGGTGGACAACTGGAGAAGGAGTATGAAACCTTAAAGAAACTTGATGGCCTGCATGCACCAAAACCGCTTTATTTCAGGGAAAATATCCTAATTGAAGAATTTATTCAGGGAGAAAAAATAACAAAGCTTACAGATAAGCTTATAAGAAGGATAGCAAAAGCACTGGCTAAAGTTCATAAACACAAAATTTCAGTTAAATCCAGTAGTTTAAAAAAATATTATGAAAATTTATTTGAATCAAGGCAAAATACACTACAAAAAAATCAAAAAATTAGTGCACAACTAAAGCCATTCATAAAAAAAGCAAAGGAATACATCCATAAAAAAAACTCCCGATTTAACGAGATAAAAAAAACAAGATTACTTCATGGAGATATGCATTGCGGCAATATTTTAAAATCCGGCAGTGATGTTGTTTTTCTCGACTGGGAGAACACAGGCGCAGGGGAGCCCGCCTTTGATATTGTAGCATTTTTTTATGAAAGCGAAAATTTGCAGTATTTTCAAAATTCAATCACAGATAAGCAAAAAGAGCTTTTCATAAAAGAGTACTTAAAACATAACTTTGACCAGAATCTAAGAGAAAAGATTGATATAATCTATCCTTTAAGATGGCTCTCTGATACTCTTTGGCTAGCCTCAAGAATCATTAATTACGAACAACTGCCAGAAGAAGCCAGGGAGAAAAGTAAAGGAGAATATGAGAGATTGTATAATTTGAACATCATTAAACTAAAAAAGCTCTGGCTCTAATATATTGTATTATTTTAGAGCACCTGCCCATAATATTGCAAAAGCACTTGACTTAAAAGTTGAAGAGGTATTTATTATCAATGATTAGTACATTAAAGGCATTACTCCTATAAAACCAAATATCCCCCATTTAATAGTAACATTATTAAATACGTTCCTTTCCCAGCCAAAAAATGGTAGACTTTGCAAATCTTGAAAAAACCCTTCAGGATATTACAAAAATAGTTAGTGAATCTAATCCAAATACCCAATCCCTCTATGATAATTTAAAAGATTTTTACAAGAAAGTTGCCCCTATAGAGTCTAACAAATTAAGAACCACAATAAATATAGGTGCCCTAACTCATAACACCCAAAAAAGATATACAGGGGAGCCTTTCTTTGCTCATCCCTGCAGAGCAGCATATATAGCAGGCAGCCTTACAGGAAAAGCTGATTGCGTATATATAAATCTCTTACATGATGCAATAGAAGATAGTGAATCCTGCGATAAAACACGCTGGGACATATTCCAAAATCTTGGATTAGATATATTTTTAGGAGTAAGCGGGATGGGAACGCTAAAAAATACCCCCGGACCCCACGAAAAAGCAACAATTCAATATAAGAGAATTCAATATTTTCATAATCAACATAGAATTAATCTTGAGCCTACAAAGATTGGCGATGTATGGGATAATCTACTCACTGTAGAGCATCTACCCCAAACAAAAGAATTAAATGCCGCGCAAAGGCAAGATGCGTATTGCCAAGTTGCAAGAAAATATGTTCTCCCAATGTGTAAAAGATTCGACACAACTCATAAAAATAAAAAAATCACTCCTTATTTTGAAAATCTTCTAAGTACAAAAGAAAGGCAAATTTATATAAATTCTTGATAAAGTGGCTTATAAACGCGCAAGATAACTTAATAAACTACAAAATGTTTTACCCATAATGCCTGATTTTGCCCGTATAGAAAAAAACCTTGAAGAAATCTCCGGAATTGTCGAGGAATATCACAAATGTAGCGAAAACCTTGCAGGAGAGCTTATACCCCTTTATAATCAAATAAACCCAGCGCTTTATTCACAAAAGCTTGCAGAGGCTATTAAAATATCAGCAAATGCGCACTTAACCCAGAAAAGATATACCAAAGAGCCATTTTTAGTCCACCCGTGCAGGACTGCCTACATTGCAGCCACTCTTACAAAAACACAAAGCACAACCTACATCTCATTATTGCACGAAACATTAAACGGGAGCCAGCCCGCCAAAAGCCAATGGGACATACAAAACTCATTCGGGCGCCATACCTATATGGGAATATGGGGCCTTTCCCTGCTGCAGAAAATTCCAGATGAAAACCACAAAACGTATGAAATAATTGAGCACTTCAAAGAAATGTATAGAATAAACATTATGCCTGCAAAAATATGTGATGTTATAGACAATCTATACACAATCAGGCAAATGCCTGGCAAAAGAGGTATGTCAGCAAAGAAAAGACAGCAGGAATATCTCATGATGGCAAGAAAATACATTCTCCCAATGTGCCATGAATTTGACAAAAAGCATAATAAAAAGATAACAGGATACTTTACCAACCTTTTGAAAACGAATGAATAAGCCCCTGCAGAATAAAATTAATTATTCATTCTTTCAATAATTTCACTGACATTATAAATCTCCAGCAGATTAGTTGTTCCAGGTTGGTGTAGTTTATGGCCCATAGTTATAACAAAGACATCATCCTCTGCTAAAAACCCCCTTTGCATACCGAGCATCGCCAGATCATTTATATAATTCTCAACGCTTGTATAAACGGCAGGCTCATATTCAGGGAAAACTCCCCATGAAATCTGAAGCTGTCTTAATACCGTCCTGTTACGAGTAATGGCCAACACTGGGCATTTAGGCTTAAACCTGGCCACTTTCCTGGCTGTATAACCACTTTCTGTCGGAGTGAGTATGGCAGCAGTCTTAATTGATTTGCTTGCAAGATAAGCAGCTTTTGTAACAAAAAGGCTCACTTCATTTGTATAAACCTCATCCTGTTCATATAAAGATTCAGCAAAAACATTTTCAACCTGGGCATCAAATACAGAGGCAATTTGCCTCATCACACGCACAGATTCATTTGGATATTTGCCTTTTGCAGTTTCACTGCTAAGCATAACAGCATCAGCTCCCTGCAAAATGGCATTTGCTACATCACTTACTTCAGCCCTTGTGGGTTTAGGAGAATTATTCATTGACTCCAGCATTTGTGTTGCAACAATTACTGGCCTTCCCAGCTTATTGCATTTATTGATTAATTCTCTTTGAATAAGCGGTACTTTTTCCAGTTCAAGCTCTACACCAAGGTCTCCGCGAGCAATCATTACCCCATCTGCAGCCTCAATTATCTCATCTATGTTCTCAACCGCGGAGCCATGCTCAATCTTGGCAATTATGCCAGCATTCGAATTATTTTTCTTTAGAAAATCCCGAAGCTCATTAACATCACTTGCCTCGCGAACATAGGAAACCGCAACGTAATCCACATCCTTTTTAATGCCGAATAAAATATCTTCCTTGTCCTTATCGGTAAGACAAGGCAGGCACACATTATGCCCTTTAAACGTAACTCCTTTTTTGTTTCCCAGAAAACCACCATTTAATATTTCAGCCTCAATTATTTCATCATTACTAACAACTCTTGCTGTAATAAGACCATCATCTATATGAATAATTGAGCCGTTATGTATTTTTCCTAAATGCGAATAATTTAGCCGGAGAGTTTTCTCATCCGAGCTTTCAGTGCTATTTTCAATAAATATTTTCTGACCTACCTCCAGGTTCACCCCTTCACCTTTAAAGTCATTAGTTCTTATTTCAGGCCCCCTGGTATCAAGAATTATGCAGATTTTTTCATCGATTTTGCGGATATTATCAATTACCTTCCCAAAATAGTCATAACTTCCATGGGAAAAATTGAGACGGGCTGCATTCATGCCCCCTTCATAAAGAGCTTTTATTCCTTCCAGTGTATTAGTAGCAGGACCAATGGTTGCAACTATTTTAGTGAATTTAGTTATCATCCACGCGAGAGCTCCCAGTTTATTTAAAAAAATTTTTATAAAGAAAACCTGATATTCTAAAAAAGATAATAAGATTCCAATGTAAATATTTTTATATTACTAGGATTTTTGATTTTATAGGGGAATAAAAAATGCATAACAGATATAATCCGGAATATACAACAGAACAGCCAGTTTTTTTTCTTGCAGAAGGCACACAACGCTCATCAGGAAGAACCGCACAACGCCAAAACATTGAGGCTGCAAAACAGGTAGCTCAGGCTATAAGAACTACACTTGGTCCAAAAGGAATGGACAAAATGCTGGTTGCAGGCGACAATGATATTACTATCACAAATGACGGTGTGACAATTTTAAGGGAAATGTCCATTCAGCATCCCTCTGCAAAGATGATTGTAGAAATCGCCAAAACCCAGGAGGATGAAGTTGGAGACGGAACAACTACAGCAGTAGTTCTCGCAGGTGAGCTTCTGAAAAAATCAGAGGAGCTTCTTGACATGGAAATACACCCCACAATTATTACAAAAGGCTACCGGCTTGCAGTTGAAAAAGCCAAAGAGATATTAAGCAACATGGCCGAGCCACTTAGTAAAGATGATATGAAATTTCTGCAATTAATAGCAACAACTGCAATGACCGGTAAAGGAGCAGAAGCTGCAAAAAAAAAGCTTTCAAAGCTTGCAGTTGAGGCAATTCTTACAATTGCTAAGGAAAAACATATTAACCTCAGCGCCATAAGAATAGAAAAAAAGATTGGCACTTCTTATAATGAATCTGAGTTAATTGACGGTGTAGTAATTGATAAGGAAAAAGTTCATTCAGCAATGCCAAAAGAGCTTGAGAATGCAAAGATTGCACTTATTAACTCACCTATTGAAATAAAAAACACTGAGATTGATTCAAAAATCCAGATTACAGACCCTTCGCAACTTCAGGGATTTATAGACCAGGAAGAAGAACTCTTAAAAAACATGGTCGAACAAATATCAAAGTCAGGGGCAAACGTGGTTTTCTGCCAGAAGGGTATAGATGATGTAGCACAATATTATTTGGCCCGAAAGGGAATATATGCTGTGCGAAGAGTAACCAAAAAAGATATGGAATACATTGCTATGGCTACGGGAGCAGGTATTGTAAGTCAGGTTCAGGAATTAAGCTCAAAAGATCTTGGAAGTGCAGGCAAAGTCGAGCAGGTAAGAGTTGGAGAAGAAGACATGACTTTTATCAAGGAATGCAGCAATCCAAAAGCGGTAACTCTACTCGTACGAGGCAGTACCGAGCACGTTGCAAGCGAAATAAAAAGAGCTGTCGAGGATGCTCTTGGCGACTTAAGGTCCGCCCTTTCCTCCGGGTGGGTTGTTGCAGGGGCTGGTGCAACTGAGGTCGAGCTTGCAATGCATCTAAGAAAATACTCTGATTCATTATCAGGAAGAGAACAACTGGCTGTTAAGGCATTTGCCGATGCCTGTGAAATCATCCCGAAAACTCTTAGTGAAAACGCGGGACTAGACACAATAGATGCAATGGCACAGCTTACTTCTGCCCACGAACAGAAAAGGAGATGGGCAGGCATAAACGTAACTACCGGAGAGATTATGGATGCATGGAAAGAGGGAGTTATTGAGCCACTACAAATAAAGACGCAGGCTCTGAATTCAGCCTCGGAAGTGGCCGAGATGATATTGAGAATTGATGACGTTATTGACTCTACACAAGGTCAACAAGGATGCCAGATGCCTGAATAAGCATCATCTTTACATTTTTTGTTTTTCCAAAATATTTATAAATAGACTATTTTCCACAGGCTTAAAAAGGGTATTTTGGACCCATAGCTTAGTGTGGCAATCCTTTCGCCGATTGGGAGCGAATTGGGTTTCCTCGCTTATGCTCGTCAAGCCCACAAAAACAATTTGGGCCCGTAGCTTAGCCTGGTTGGAGCGCCGGTCTTATATGGCCTCGTTTCAACGGCTCTAAGTGAGCCGGTGGTCCCGAGTTCAAATCTCGGCGGGCCCATTTTTTTTTAAATTCTAGTGGGCTTGAGCCGAAGGCGAAACGCACATCGCTCTCGCTTGGCGAAAGAAGCGGTGAGAATCCCCCCGGGCCCACTTTTTTATAATCGTACTGGAACTTTTAAGTTCCAGAGCTGCATCTAAGTGTCAACTGATTATTCAGTTGGTGACAATCTCCGCGACCCCACTTTTTTCTAATTTGAGTTAGCAAAGAGATTAGAGTAGTTAAGTTAAACACTCACTTCAGCAG
>JBMCCQ010000047.1:0-6630 GCA_048618745.1 Candidatus Nanoarchaeia archaeon | reverse complement strand
GATAGTAAAAAAACCACCGACAACGTAATAAATGACCAGGAGGAGCCAATAAAGAAAAACCCGGATCTTAAAGAGGAAGTGTCTCTTAACTTTCAAAAAGGAGAGATGGAAGTTGAATCATCTCTCCCCCAACGATTGTTGGAGGGGAGATTGAAGGATATTGATGAGGATTTTGAGCCATACAAAACAACTTATGAACTAATTTTAAATGACAAAGAATTTAAAGATGAATACATGGTTTACAGATTGCTTGACTGTATGGATAGAACATCCCAGTCTCCAGAGGAATGCAAAGATTGGTTCAAAAGGTCAGACGAAGTGAGGGGGAAAAAGGAAGATTACTCTTCCGTGGAGGCGCCAGACGAATATTATTCTAAAAATAATGAAGAATATGAGTTAACAGAAAAAGGAGAGGATTACAAGGAGTTGATAAGGGTGATTGAGTATTTTAGGGGGTTGAATCTTGGAATAGATGAAAAATCAATTGAACTGGGGGAGACAAAAATGTCAATAGATCTTTCACATTGGAGTTCTCCTGAAGGCGAACTCAGTGCAGAACTTCTTTTTAATAACCAAATTAAGATTGCAGAACATAACTTTGAAATGAACGGCAAGTTTCAAAACTTTGGTGAAAGCCCTTTTGTTCAGGTGAAATCTGAAGAATGTTCTACAAACAAAGACAGCCAACCAATATGCAGGGTTTCTTATAAGTATGCCAATAATTTTATTCAAAACACCGGTGAAATAACCGATAAGGCTGAATTAAACTCGCTTTTACGGGTGAAGTTTAACAAAAAAACAGATGCAAGTAACACAATAATCATAGAGGACAATAACGGCGGCAAAATATGTGAGTTTGAATGGTCAAACTCTTTTAATGAACAAAAAAAATGTATTAATAAAGAGTATCCACAGGGACTGGGAATAATCGTAAGAGACGCCTTTCATAAGGATGTTTCGAAAGATATAAGAAAGGATAAGGCTAGCGTACAGATAGAGTATAATCCTAAAGAATTTGAATCTGAGTGTTGTCCTGATTGGTGAAGGGTTTGCTCAAAAAACCTGTTCATAAAAAAAAGGAATAATAAAGGTAAACGGGTGAATTAATATGAAAAAAGGATTTCAATTAAGTTTAAATGTTATAGTTGTTGCGATACTGGCTTTAATTGTTTTGGTGTCATCGACAATATTTTTTGCTGACAAGTTTGGCTTTACAACCGGAGAGCTTAGTAAATGTGCAAGCATGAACGGCCAGTGTGTCGATGAAGACGAATGTGAAGGAAGGGTTGTTGATGCCACTTGTCCTGATTCAGAATCTGAAGAATGTTGTGTTGATGAAACTACTATGGTCGGAGGAAATATTAACGGGGATGAAAGTGAATAAAAAAGCAATGAGCTACTATGTTATTGTATCATTAATCCTTGCTCTGGTTGTGTTTTTTTCCTACTCGTTTTTTACAAAGGGAGTGGTTTACAATTATGTGGAAAATGTAGGTTTAGTAGAAGAGGATGTTAACGAGAGCCTGGAGTGTATTGTTGAGCCTTACACGAAAGGGGATGAGGACGGGGACGGTGTGAAAGATACAGATGAGTGCGAGGGAGTTAAAGAGGGGAGTCTATTTTGAAAGACAAAAAAGGGTTTGAGTTGAGCCTGCATGCTGTAGTTGATTTGGTTTTGGCAGCAATGGCAATAATTGCGATTACTACAATTATAGCAGGCGTTTTGGTAGTGTTATATTCAGAGGAGGAGCAGGGGCAAAAAAGCGGCGTTATCCAGATTATTTCTAAAATTGAGCAGAATGAACCGGAGGTGAAGGAAGATACTATCCCAGTAACAGGATATTTAAAGGATAATTTTATGATGGTGGCTTTTTCAAAAGATGTTAACGAAATAGAGGGGGAATGCCAATACGGGGAACTTCATTACCACCAAATTAACACAATGCATGGTGATAAAACTACAATGACTGGAGGAGAAAAAGCCGATATGAATATTGAACGTCCCGAAAAGTGCGATACTGGTGATGAACCTGCTTGTCTATGTTTATGTAAATATGAAGAAGGCTGGTTGTTTTCTGATTTTAATGTAAACTGTGTTGAAGGGGAATGTTATCCTTTCAGAGAAAATGAGGGTTTGGAGTTTAAAGGTGGTGAAGATTGTGACCTTCCTGTAATCTTTCCTAATAAGGGGAATATGTATAGGTACACACTAGAATGGAAACAGGGCCACATATATCTTGAACCAAATCAAAAAACAAATCCGGCAACAAATGAATAAAAATGATTGGTTTAAATAAAAGGGGTGTAAAAAAATCTTTGTGGACTATTGTTGATATCGTGTTTATTACTATTTTAATCCTTGCAGTTTTTCCCTTTATTAATGATGTTAAGGAAGATACGTATTTTGAGAAAAAATTTTTGTCAAAAGACATGGCAGTTCTCTTAAACACATTGCAATATGTTCCCGGAGATGTCCATCTTATGTATCCTGATTATGCACCCTATGAAGATTATGTTTATAATTTTGAAGATGAAAAGGTTTCTGTCTCAGAGCCCAAAGAGGCAATTGGGGGGTGGTCTTATCTTTCCTTTTATTATTTTGACAACACATTTCTGATAAAAAATTTTGATACTGTAAAAGAGCCCTCTTCTATTTATTTTAGTAAATTAGAGGATTCAGTCAATATTGATACCTCCATGCAGGGGTTTGGCGAGGTTAGTTGCCCAAAACCCTCCGGCGCAAAGATTGAAGAGGAAGGGAGGGTTTTTATAGTTGAAAAAGACGGGAATGCAGAGAAAATTTTTAACAATATTATAGATAAGTCCAGCCTATACAATGACGTGCCGTCTGAGTCAGGGGTAAGTGTGCCCGTTTTGTTGATTATTGAAGCCAAAGAGTCAGACAAACAATCTATAGGTATTCATTATTTGAACAAAGAAAAAAACACTTATGCGCTTGCATGCAACATAAAAAATATCCTATCAGAAAAAGAGGATTTAGTGAGCCCTGAAATATTTAAGGGGGGGGAGAAATATCAGGAGTTCCTCGCAATCCGTATTGAGCTAGAATATAAAGATAGTGAGGACATTGATCTCCTTGCCCTTGGAATAAAAGAGGGGATAGAAGAATATGATAAAAGCATTTAATAAGGACGGGCAGATTGTATTCAGTGCTGTAATGTTTGCTTTTATAAAGCTTATCATAATTATGTTTGTGCTCTTCACTCTAATATTTTTTATAAGAAGATTCATTTATTTTGAGGATGATACAACAGAGCTTGAGTCAGAAATATTTTTTAATTCCCTATTAAACAGCAGACACGGGCCCTCGTTTGTTGATGAAGAAACAGGAAGAGTTTACCCCGGGCTTATTGAGCTAAGTTTTTTTAACAATCCAAACGAGCTTGAGGACGCCTTTTCACTCGAGCAAAAATTTTTGGCTGCTAAAATAAGCCTTTATAATTCAACTGGTGGGCGCGTTGTTAATGGGAAGGCTGTTCACCAGGTTTATTTTAAGAAAGATGACTATAGGGCATGGAAGGAAATTTCAGAAATGAGTTTCGCAATCGGCCAGGATACAGGCCCCGGAGATATTGCAGATTATACAAAAAAGCAATATGTAAATATTAGAGCCGGGGAAAAAGTTGTTCCGGGGTATATTGAAGTAAAGGTATTAATGCTAAAGAGCTGATAACTATGAATAAAAAAGGATATGCAGAGCCCATTGTTGATACGTTTATGTTTTTTGCAATAATCCTTTTATTTGTGGTTTTTGGCATTGTGTTTTCTTTTATGGAAGAACAGCACAAATTTAATGTAGAAGAGAACTCTCAAACAATTGATGTGGATGCGGCATTGTTACAAATACTAAAGACCCCTGTGGAGGTAAAAGGCTATAAAACAGATTATGCAGGCTATATTGCGTTGGCTTACAATGACGGGAAATTGCAGGAGCAAATGGAAAGAGACCTTGTAAATCTTTTGAGCAGATTTACAAAAGAAACAAAATATGATACTTATAAATTTTCCTTGCCTGATTATAAAGTGCCTACAGACACCGCTACTGACCAAAGAACAGATATGTATGTAGGAGAAGGCGATTTGCAGCGGCCAAACCGAGAAAACCCGCAAGGGCCTGCTAAGGCCTCACTTGTTATTCCAACCCATAGCGGTGAAAAAATTACTGTATTCCTTTCGTTAAAATGAAAACAAAAAAATCACAGCTGTTTAGTGTAATGCTTGTCTTTGTAGTTTTTGTTGCCCTGTTTTCTCTGGCCGTAATTTTTAGCTCAAAAAAAGACTATGCTTATTCAATAGGCGAAAACCAGTTCAGGCTTTTAAAATCAGCACAAAATGCTGAAAATTCCTTGTTGTACCTTGATAAAAGCGTTGATTTTGCAAGCTTTTATGCATTAAATGAAACTGCACATAAAGGTGGATATGTTTTACAGGGCGAATGTGGAAAATTCAGGGGGCATTCTCTCTGGAACTGTCAGAAAAGCGGGGTTTTTCCGGATGGCAGAGAGCCTTTTATTGCTAAATTTTCGAATAAACTTGATGAGTATTTAGCTAGCCACCCGCATTTTATTAAGGATAATTACCATCTTTATTTTTCAGATGGCAAGTTAAAGGGAAAGGCATTAACTCCCATTACGACAAGAGATAAGGTTTTTAGGGATTCAGATGGGCTCAGTCCTGAAGAGGTAGAGGGGTTGCAGGAGAGTAGCCCCGGGGAATTAAGCAAGTTTGCCGAAAGTTTTGCAGAAAGATACAAACTTCCCTATGTTTGGGGGGGTATCTCGCCTTATACATATGAAAAAACTGTTGAGGAGAAAGAAAGCGGAAATACGGTTTTTAGCGGGGTTTATATTCCCGAAAGGATTCCTGAAGGAAACGAAAGGGGTGGTGAGAGTATTACTCCCGGGTTTGATTGCTCAGGGTTTGTATGGTGGTCATTAAGGCACGTTTCTTTAGATGTTGGGCGTAAAAGTGCGGAAGGCTATTATGAATGGGCAAAAGAAAACGGAGAGGCAGTATGTGATAATTTTGATGGAAATGAGTGCACATGGGAGGAAATTAAGGAGGAAGCAGCAGAAGGTGATTTACTTTTTATTGACCCCTGTAGCGACCGGAAAGTTTGTCATATTGGTATTTATACGGGAAACAAAAGGATTTCTGAAAGCGCAGGTGGAATAGGCCTTGTTAATCGCGAGATTCCTGAAAATTACAAGCCGGGCGAGGCGAAAGAAATTGCCGCGGTTTATAGCCTGGATTTTGATGATGTGGATAAAATTAGTGAAGATGACGAAAGCGAGGATGCCGGAGATTATGAAGCTCAAGATAATACTGGGTTTGTTTATGATGCAGCTTCCACAGGGGACGAGCTGTTTTATACTGTAAAACCTTCATTTACACAAGAGGTGGATATAGATTTGTATAAAAGGCTCAGAAGGGCGTCTTTAAAGTTAATTGATAATGTTGAAAAATGTGATGATGATCTGGAGACATGTATTGACGACCATCTTGACGAGTTAAATAAGGATGAATGGAAATGGTCTACTGAATGCGGAAGCGATATAGATAATTTCAGGTATAAGGTTTCTGACCTGCTTTATAGTTGTCTGAACTCTGAAGGGGGTAGTTGTTATTGCGAGATTGACCTGCCCGAAAACAAGGGGCAGAGGGAAAATTTTGTTATTATGAAAACAGTTTCAGAGGACATGGTTTTTCCTGACTCTTTTAATGCTTTTTCAGAAATGGATGAATTTAACCGGGCTTTAAGGTCAGACAAAACTGAAGAAGAGAGTTACCAGATAAGTGAATTTAAGGAAATCTTAGACGAACTTTATTTTCTTCAGACATTAGATCTTCAGACATCAGATGAAAATTTCTTTTTATTTGAAAGCATTCTTGATGGAGAAAAAGTATATTTAATTTATGATACAAAAAGCGTTAGGGTAGTGAACCTAACTAAGGATGATGAGGAATTTTATACCTATGATGAAATATCTTCATTGCCCGTTCTTGAAATAAAGGCAGAGGAGAAAACCCAACTAGAGGGTGATGCGCTAGAAGAAAAATGCTTTAATGATGATTGCCTGAATGGGCGAGTAAAAGAAATTTTTGAGGAAAAACTTCCTGATATTGATGTAATGCAGGTGGCCCAAAGCAGGAAAAGAGAAACAAAAGAAGGAGAAGAATATGTGGAGCTTTCTTTTAACAAACCTGAAACCCCTTATCTAATGGGTGTGGGAGACAATATAAAAATCACTTATGATGAAGAAGAACAATTAGACTATAATCAAAAGCTATATTTGATCAAAGAGGATGGAAATTCGGGGCTTATTTTGGAAGAAGACCTCGAGGAATACAGCGATTATCTTGAAGACGGCCTGCAAAAATGCGAGCCAAAACCCATAAATAAGAAAAAATTCTGTGTTGAATCTGAACAGAAAATTCCTGCCCAGGTTGAATACCAGATGCCCGACTATGGTAAGAAAAGGGAATTCGAAAACATCACATACAATTTTGCGCTTTATTTTAACAGGCCGGGTTCCTCGAAATCCTCTGAATCATTAGAAATATAAAGGAAAACACCTGTAAAATCGTTGTCAGAGTCGATATACAAAG
>JBMCCQ010000046.1:0-6981 GCA_048618745.1 Candidatus Nanoarchaeia archaeon | reverse complement strand
GCTGAGGAAGGAACCAAGGAGTGATTTAAATGGGCAAGAAGAAAAGAAACCAAAAAAGAACAAGCAAAGTAAGCAACAATTACGCTGTATCCGGTGACAAGCTGGAGAAAAAGAATAAATCATGCCCTAAGTGCGGTCCAGGAGTTTTGCTTGCCAACCATAAGGACAGAAAAACCTGCGGGAAATGTGGGTACATGGAAAAATAACTTTTTCTTATTCTACTTTATATTAACTGGGTTGCATAGGGCAAATAACAAAAATTTTCAATGAAAATTTTTGGAATTGAAAATCTCGCGCTAAACTTAAAATTTATTTTAAGCTACAAACGTCAGTGAGTATGGGGCGGGTATTAGACCAACTTCAAATCTGATTATTCCACCAATTTTTAACCAGTGGAATAATCAGGGTCCGAGAAAACCGACCACTAAAAGTCAAGCAATGGGAAAGGTCGGTTTTCGATAGACTCTCTCCCGAGATTTTCAATAATAAGCAAAATACTTAACGCCGTCAAAATCAGCCATGTCCTTTCGGTTATTAACTATATTGGATATTTATAGAGTTTAGACATGGCTATCTTTCCTGTCTTGCAAAGTACATATGTGATTTTGACCTTAAGGCGTAAATTCTAGCATTTTGCTAACATAAATCAATAAAATTATTTCAATGAAGAAAGTATCTACTTTTTCAGTTTGCTTTTGACAGACTTTTCAGAAATTATTGCGCTGTTTCCTGTAGGGTCTTCTATTGTGATTTTTAGCTTGTCTTTGCCCTGCATAACTCTCATAAGCTTTTTAATTAACTTTCTCGCCTTTTTCTTCTCGTCATTATCCTCTGAGTTGTCTCTTGTAGCCTCTATTACATCTTTTGCCCTAACAAGAAGGCCTTCAATATTTGTTATATAACCAACCGAGGCGACCCCCGGCTCAATTGTAAGAATTCTTGGAAGCTTGACTGTTGCCTGTGCAGACTTAACAAGTCGTACACCCAAGTCATCTGCTGAAGATATTTCAAATGTGTATTTGGCGGGCTCGCGCTCTTCTGCAGATTCTATATCGGACTTTTTGTAACCGCAACTGGAGCAGTGCATTGCAAATAAAAACACATTCCCAAAATACGGAACTTCTCTTTCCTGCTCAGTCAGTGTCAGAGTGTTTTTTGCACACATTGGACACTTCTGGTCCCTTAATACCGCAGGCTCTTCTTCTGCCATAATAAGTTAACATTCATAGAAACTTTATATAATTTTCGATAGCAAAGAAATATTTTATCAAAATTTTTTTATAGCAGGATAACAATATAATTATAGGGTGGTTTTATGAGAGCTGAACCTGAAAGTTTAATTCCTGAGGAAGAACCGGCAGTTGAACAAAATTCTGAATTTCCAAAGCTTGATGATGTAATGGGCTCTGAGAAATTAAGAGAAGAGCTTGACGAGATTTTAATGAATATTGAAAATGAGGAGATATTTAAGGCGATGCAGATTTCTCCATACAAAACCTTCTTATTTACAGGGCCACCAGGCAATGGAAAAACATTTGCAACAAAAGCTATCAGGAATTCAGCATCCGAGCGGCAGCCTATTGCATGGTTTACCTATGATTTGGGAAGATACGGCTCATCTTACATAAACATGAACACAACTAACCTCCAGCATTTTCTTGACAATGCCCAACAAGCAACTGAGCTTGGGTATAAAGCGCTTTTGTTTTTTGATGAAGCAGATGTTGTTATGAGCCAGAGGGGTACAGACTACACTCATAAGGAAGATGATAAGATGCTTGAGACCCTTATGAAACATCTGCAGGAGGTTAACAATAAGGGGGAAAATCAATATATAATTTTTGCAACTAATTTCCCTGAGGCAATTGACACTGCAGCAATAAGGTCGCAAAGAATAGATAAGGTTGTTGAGTTTGAAAACCCTGATGAAAATATCAGATATGACACATTCCAAAAAAAGACCAGAGACTACAATGAAAAAATGATGGAGGAGAATAACACCTATATTTTTGAAGATATGGACATACACAGACTTGTTGATAAAAGCTGGGGATTTAGTATGGCTGATATTACAAGCAGTTATGTAAGAGCAATCAGAAGAAAAGTATATGAAGCAATAAAAACAGGTGCAGAGTTATACCCAAAAGTTGGAGAGGAGGACTTTATAAAAGAGCTTCAAAATATCGGAGAAGAAAAAAGGCATAAGGGAAATCAAAGTAATAAGATTGGCTTACTATAGTAATACATAAATATCAAAAATTTTTTTATTTTCTAATGGAAATTGTCGAATGCATCGTCTTTAAGAAAAATCCATTGAAATTCCTGCTTCTAAAAAGAACACCTGACAAGGGAGGCTTTTGGCAGGCGCCAGGGGGTACAGTTGAAAGAGGTGAGACAAAAACACAAGCCGTGTACCGCGAATTAAGTGAAGAGACAGGGATTAAAAAAAATGATGTACTAAATATAATTGAAAATGTGCATTATTTTGTATTTGACAAACACTATCTCACTAATAAGCCGATTGAACCAATGCACGAATATGTATATGGGATAGAAATTAAAGATACTAATATTGACATAAATAATAACATTGACGACGAGCATGATGATTACAAATGGGTAAATTTTGATGAAGCGATTGATATGCTTTACTGGGAGAATAACAGGGAAGCCTTAAAAAAATTACATAATATAATTATTCAAACGGATTAAACTCTTGCTTTAATAGATTCTTAACGGGAAGAAATAGTGGCTCAGGGAGAGCATCCCAGCTAAACCACTCCCACTTTTCGCACTTATCAGGTTCTTTTAACTGGACCTCTCCAGCAAGATAGTCTGAAACAATAAACAAGGTAACATAATGTTTCTCACCAAAAATATCATTAGTGAATCCTGCCCGCTTTAGATTCTGAATTTCAATCCCGGTCTCCTCTTTAGTCTCTCTTTTAGCGCAATCCTCAATATCCTCGCCATACTCTAAATGCCCGCCGGGAAAACACCATGTGCCTTCACCATGGGAGCTTTTTCTTTTGCCAAGTAACACTCTGCCGTTTTTTCTTACAATTACCCCCACACCTACAAATGGCCTTTGCATCAAAATAATATTATTTACCTTATTAATAAATCTTTTTTAATGTATATACAATTACTACCGCCTTAGTTAAGACATCTCCTGCAAAGTTTTATATATACACTTAATTTAGCGCCCAAGAATATGAAAACAATTGCAGAGCTTGCGTATAAGGTAACCATTAACCCTGAATTAGAGTATCATCCCTGGGAGCATACAAAAAGGGTTGCAGGGTTTGCAGAAAATATCCTTATTAATGAATTTAATGATGAAAGTATTTATAATGACATTTTAATCGCTGCATACTTTCATGATTCAGGAAGGATTCATGATCCATTTGACCCTGAACATGGATTCAGGAGTGCAATGATTCTTGATTCTTATAAAGATAAAATAGAACATGAGTTTGATATTGAAAGTGTAAGATACGCAATCATAAACCATTGCAGAAAAGAAGGGGAAAATGGGCAGATGCCTGTAATCCAGAACATGAAAAATGACACAATAGATATGAGGATTGCGGCATGTCTTTGGGATGCAGACAGGCTAGACCTAATAAGACATGTTTGCTTTCCTTATGTAAAAAAAGAATTCTTAAGCACGCAATATGCAAGGGTCTTTGCAAATTCTAAAGAGCACAGGAAGATATATAATCTTTAGGTTTCAAAATCTTTTACAAACTTAGCAAGATTTAAATAATAATATTGTCACAATAATCCTATGGATTGGAAAAATCATAAGAAATTTGTAATCTTAGGCTTTGTACTTGTTATACTTTCACTCTTTTTAATTAATCTCGAAAATTTAAATAATTCTAAAAAAATCGATGATTGGGAATATTCTCATAACCCTTCAAAAAATTCCACTACTAGCCCACTACTTAATATCTCTATTGATATGTTCATTTCATTAGGTATAATTTTAATAATCTTTGGATTAGCGTGGTTCGGCACATCAATATACCTTATTATAAAACCGAAATCAAGGATATTGGGCATATCTTTAATACTTGTTCCTGTATGCATTCTAGCTCTGGGGGTTTTGCTTGCATTTTTAACATCGTGGACAGAAATTATCCTTTTGCTTATACTAATTTTATTCTTAATATTCTTTATACTGGAGATAATATATAGCATCAAAAAACAAATTTATTTTGCCCTAATACCAATAATATTGCTTATTATTCTGTTAACAGGGGCATTTTGCTGGACAATGGTTTTGCGGGCCCACATGACCTCCACAATGGGAGGAATAACAAGTACAGGGGATATTCAGGAATCATCTGCCGGACCAAAAATGGGTAGCACATCAAGAGATATTGGCTACTCAGTAGGCGGCGCAAAAGACATAAATAATTTCAGGGAAAATATTGAAAATGACTATCTTCCTTTGCCAACAGACATTACTTATGAGGGATTATTCTACGATTATTATTTTGACACAGGGCAAAAAGAGTCTTGCAGCCAATTATTCTGCCCAAGCTATTCATATGCAACATCAATTGACCCAATATCAAACGAGACAGATAACTATCTCTCAGTGGGGCTTAATTCAGGCATAAAAGATTTTGAGAGAAAAAAACTCAATTTAGTAATTGTTCTTGATATCTCTGGCTCTATGGGTTCTTCTTTTAAAAATTATTATTATGATGGAGAAAAACAGGAGAGTAGTGATGAATCTAAAATGACTATTGCAACTGGGGCGGTTGCTGATTTATTAGGACACTTAAAGCCTGATGACAGGTTTGGCATGGTTCTCTTTGAAAATAACGCCCACAAGGCAAAACCTTTGAGAAAAGTTGACCGTACTGACATGACTGCAATAAGAAATCATATCCTTGAAATTAGTTCAACAGGAGGGACTAATTTTGAAGCAGGCTATAAGAAAGGTACAGAACTTTTTAATGAGCATTTAACAAACAACCCCGAATATGAGAACAGGATAATATTTTTAACTGATGCAATGCCAAACAGAGGAGTTACCGGCGAAGAAGGACTTCTGGGCTTGACAAAAAGCAATGCAAATGACAAGATACATACATCATTTATTGGTATGGGAGTGGACTTTAACACAGAACTGATAGAACAAATAACAAAAATAAGGGGAGCAAACTATTACTCAGTACATTCAGCAGAGGAGTTCCAAAAAAGAATGGATGATCAGTTTGAGTACATGGTAACCCCGTTAGTCTTCAATCTCACCCTAAACCTGGATGCGCAAGGCTATGACATTGAAAAGGTATACGGCTCACCTGAAGCAAATGAAGCAACAGGCGAGATAATGAAAGTTAACACTCTTTTCCCTTCAGAGAAGAAAAAAGGAAAAACAAAGGGAGGTATAGTGCTTCTTAAACTTGACAGGCAGTCGCCTGAGGCCAGCATGAAATTGTCTGTTGATTATGAGACAAGAGAAGGTGAAAAAAAGCACAGTGAAAAATCTGTCACGCTTGAAGATAAAGAAAATTTTTATGATAACTCAGGTATCAGAAAGGCAATCCTTCTCTCAAGATATGCTGATTTGATGAAGAACTGGATAATAGATGAAAGAAATAACTATGAAAATCAAGAGCCAGTAACACCCAGGGTAAATAAAAATGACGGGATTATAGTCCCAAAAGCACTTGGCAAATGGGAAAGACAATCCGTTCCATTGCAGGTATCCGAGGAATACAAAGAGATTTTCAGAGGCTTTACAAAATATTACAAGGATGAAATGGATAAATTAAATGACACAACTCTTTCAAAAGAGCTTGACATAATTAACACCCTGATTAAGTCCTCCAAAGGTACTTCTTAATCTCCCAGGGAGTGACCTGTATCCTGTACCTATCTTACTCTTTCCGTTTGGCATTAAGATAAACGGGAGATGTGTGTTTTCCTAAAGCTTCTTTTACAACCCTGTCATTTTTCAGATACTCTAATGCCTTCCCTAATGAACTGGGAAGAGTTTCAATACCCATTTAATTTGTTTTCATCAAACTGGTAATTATCCTCTTCAACTGGGGCAGGCGGTTTTACTTTATCCCCTCAAGTGCTGCCTTAAGCATCACGGCAAAAGCCAAATTCCTTTTTCATTGCAATCTCTTTTACATAAACAAAGACTTTCTGGCTAATCAGTAAGTACCAAAACATTTCCTCTGATTTATTAGTAAACAAAATAAGATTTTATTACTCTTCAAAAGCCATATAAAGTCCTTAAAATTGATTCAGAAATATATAGAAAATTTAATTGAAGCATAAATGAGTAAATATAATCTAATATCCTTTAAAAACTTAGAATCTTTGCAGGCTTTCTTTGCAAAATAACACTAATAACGATAAAAAATTATTACAAATAGTTTCCCAGCAAATGCGCAATTTCCGGGTATTGAGCTTTCCTCAATTCCCCTTTCAGATTTTTTGGAATTTTAAATCCGTCTACCTTGGCCACAAGGTTTTCTCTTGCCCCAGAATCTTGAAGAATTTCTGCAGGACTTAACTCTTGTGAATTATGCTGGAGCATCCCTAAGTATTTCCCATTTTTAAAATAATGAAATATTGTCTCCTCATCAATTAATGCCAGGACTGCAGAATTACTTTTGTAGCCAATAGAATAAGCAATCTCAGCTAAAGGGCCGCCGTTTTCAACGAAAAAACCACCTACCCTGTGTTTTTCAAAAGTAGGCCTTGCAAAATTTTTCAACATGTCATACCTGTCTGCAACAACTCTTTCAATAGTAAAATTCCATTTACGCCGCTCAAGTCTTTTTGCAACAACCATGCCGACGGGGCATAACAGGTTGTATTTAAGCTTTATTAAAGGTAGCTTCCGAGAAGCCTGTAGATTTCAGGCTGTTTTGAGTTATTTAACTCTCCCCGCAGGGGCTCCTTTAGGCGGAAATTTTTTGTCTTTCCGACAAGAGGCAGGCCTTC
>JBMCCQ010000045.1:0-7087 GCA_048618745.1 Candidatus Nanoarchaeia archaeon | reverse complement strand
AAAAGATATCACTAACAAGTATTGCCTTGCCATCAATTACCTGCAAGGCCCCTTCCGGGCAATTGGGAACACAATTTCTGCAACCGTCGCATTTTTCTTCATCAATCTCGATTATCTCCCGTTTCATTAGGTTATCCTCATTTAAGTCTTGATATACTTAAGATATCTGATATAAAAAGAATACTTATTTATATAAGTTCCAGTTTCTTTACAGAAACCATGGCAGAATGTACTGTATCAAAAACTGTAGATATTATGTCAAAAAAGTGGAATTTCCTTATAATTCTTAGTATTTACAAATCAGAAAACTGTTCAAAAAGATACTCAGCGATAAAACATGAGCTGGATATAACTCCGAAAATGCTGTCAAAAAGGCTAAAAGAATTGGAAGAGTTTGAAATTGTTAAAAGACAGGTGGATACAGAGAGTATTCCCATTAAAACCTACTATACATTAACCGATTCCGGAAAAGATATTGTCCATATCATAAGGCAGATAAAGACATGGGGCCTGAAATGGTTGAATCACCACCCTTACTGTGAAGGGAGGGATTGCAAAAACTGCTCATTAAGTCCTAAATAGCTTCTATTTATAATCAGTGAAAACAAAGCTGTTAACTATTGAGCCTGCGAGCCTTGCAGGGCAATCTTTTAAACTTACATTTTCATCATTGAATTTTTTGTAGGCCTCGTACTTGTCTTTGCCAATAAACATTAACAGCGCCACCTGCGACCTCTGCAGGAGCTTTTTTGAGGAAGTCATCCTGTTTTTTGGGGGTTTTGGGCTGTTATTTATTGTTAAAAAATAGTCTGACTCGTTTTCTATTGAATGATGATTTGGATAAAGTGCACCTACATGGCCGTCTTCTCCTGAGCTTAACAAAACAATATCAAATTTACCCCCTACTGCCTTAAGCTCCTCCTCGTACTCTTTTATGCCGTCATCATCTTCTTCAGGATTATATACAAACGGATGGAGGCTGCTTGAGGGAAGTTTATCTTCAGCAATCAGCGGGTCTATAAGGTTTTCTTTAAGTATATAATAATTGCTTCCCTCGTCCTCGTAATCCATCAGTTTCTCATCAACAGTAAAAAGATGAACCTTGTTCCAGGGAATATTTTTTTTCCTTAAATTCTGAAAGACCGGGGCAACATTCCTTCCTCCGGGCACTGCCAGCACCACCTTTTCCTTTTGGCTTAGCAAATCCTCTATTGCCTCACTAATTACATCAGCGCACGCGTTATATGCTTCATCAGAGCTCCCCATATGAAAATATTCTACCATAAACCCACCTCAACAATACCTTTATATCATATATGAAAGAAGTCCCTTAAAAACTTTTTTATTTATGAGGGGCATATTACCCTTAATACTTCATCTGAGCCCCTTAAATCTATGACTTCCCCCTCAGGGGCTTCCACAATATCCGGGTTGTTATCAGCACTGATATGTGCTGTGTTCCTTAGAATTTTAATCCTTACCTTGGGGTTGTTAAAGTACATTGGCTTCATGCAGGTGGTAGTGTTGTTAAAGGCAAGGCCAAAGCCCTTCTCAAAGCTTTGCTTAGTGATGCTGTAAAAATATCCTGTTGAGCCAAAGGCAGTTGCAAGCACAATCCCATCGCCAATTAATTCATAGTCTGAACCTGCGGTAAGGCTGAACCTGATTGCATGGTACAATTCCTTGTTTCTTATTGCGATTTCATTAGCTGCAATAAGCTTTTTCCCTCTTATGACTGCCTCAATTTTGGGAAATTCTTTTACACTGAATTTTTTATTGTAAAGTGCCTCAAGTGCGGTATCAAAATTCTTTACCATACACACCCTACACAGGCTATCCTTATCTCTTATAGCTAGTTTGGGAATGCCGGGAAATTTGCGCTCGGAAAGCAAAAATGAGCCGTCGCCTCCAATGGAAAACACAATTTCAGGAGTCTCTGAGAGAGTAAAGCCTTTTTGCCTGAGCTCCTCTTGAAAATAGTTTATCTTTTCAGCGTCTTTTCCGAATACCGCGATTTTCATTGAAGAGGACTTAATACGAGAAGTAATATAAATATTTGCCTTTAAATAAGATAATTATTTTCTATATAGAAAAAATATATAATAAACTTTATTAACTACAAAATATTTTCGCAGAACATGGAAGATGTGCCAAGGATAATAAGTTTCAGGGAAATGCTGAAAATTACCCCTGAAGAATTGCTTGAAGAGAGGGTACTCCAAAGGGATATACATTATTCGGTAGAATGCTCAAGTTATAATCCCTATCCTGAGATAGTTCTTAATAAAGACGGGTTTTACGAAAAAAACAGGGGTTTCAGGATTAAAGACAGAAACCTTTACTTTTTCGGCGATATCTGGCCTGAAGATAACCTGCCATATTATTTGAGGGAAAGTGATATAATCAGTTCGGGCTTTGGAAGTTTTGACAGAAGCAACATTCGCCCAAGGAAGGGCGCAGAGATTTACAAAGTGGAGCCTGATGAAGAAGTCCTTGACGAGACAATACTTTTCCTGGCCGGAGCAGTGGTTATCCCCTTTAACAAACCTTTGAGAAGAGTTGATGATTTAGGGGGGCTGCCTGAACTTTATAACACAAGAGTTGGCAAATGGGAGCCTTACACACACAAGGCCTATGAACCTGCGCCTAAAGAGAAGTTAACGAATTGGACCTTCAGGCTGAAACAGAGCATAATGGGTTAGTAGAAAAATTCTTGACAGGTTGTTCATTCCGGAAATAATAGGTACTACACCAAACATAAAAGCGCAGCTTTTAGGGTCATCATTAAGGACGAGGTTTTTTGGACCTTTCACATCCATGCCATATGTATAGGGGTAATCGTTAAAAAATGCATAACAATTTGAAAATTATGATTTTATCTGACAGTATTAATTGACATACCCAAAGATTTCTCCATGCTGGTTAATCTCCGTATCACTATTTTCGGGAACATAGTAAAGCTGAAGCTTAAACATTGCTGACTCATTGAGTGTGGAGCCTTTTTCACAATCAATTAATAGAGTTTTCTTTTCATTTTTTGACCATGTAGTGTTGGATTCATTAAATCCGGGCTCACTTTTGCAGGAATTATCCCCGTCTTCATCAAAACAGGCATATAAATTATTACAAACATTGGCGGGCCTGCACTCTACATCAATGTCCTTAAACCGGATAGAAGAACCCTTGTTGATTATATCTGCTTTTAAAGTAGCGGAGTCTCCTGTTCCAGCTCCAACTGCCTTGAGCTCAAAATCTGTACATGAAAATGGGGTAGCAATATAACATCTTTCGTCTGAGTTTTTAAGAAGAGAAAATGGACCAACCATGAGCATAAAGGTAAGAAAAATTTCCACAATACAAATAACTACTGCTGTAATGGATATCCATTTTGTGTGTTTAGGGCATTTATACAAAGCAATGATTGCAAGGATAAGCCCAACTGGCCAAAGTAGTACTGAAAAAATAA
The DNA here is from genome assembly GCA_048618745.1 of Candidatus Nanoarchaeia archaeon. Lineage (GTDB taxonomy): Archaea > Nanobdellota > Nanobdellia > Woesearchaeales > DSVV01 > CAZBGG01. The sequence continues at coordinate 3,621 of JBMCCQ010000045.1, read as the reverse complement.
GTGCAAGAATTACAAGTGTAGGTATTCTTTCGTTCATGCATAAAAGTTTTGACGAAGCTCCTTTTTAAGTTTTTCTTAGATAAGAGCTTATGTAACACCCGAGCTTTTCAAGAAATGCATTATCTTCAGGCACCCATTTATTCTCAACCAACCCACCAAAATTGTTATCGACAAAATCCCTGCCTTCAAAATTTCGTTTTTCTTTATATCTGGGAACTAAGTGGACATGAAGTTTTGGCTGCATATTACCACACTGCATAACATTAAACCAATCTGGCTTAAAAGTCTTATTTAGCGCCTGCTTTACATCTTTTATAACCTGTTTTAATTCAAGAAGTTCTTCATCTGTTAAGTCTTCAAAAAAATTGATATCTCTTTTGAGTTTTGCTATACTCCAGCCAATCAAATGCTGGCTTTCAGCCAGGACAAGATTCCAGTAATTATATTCTTTTAGCTTCATTTAATTTTTTCACAACCTTCAGCTAAAATATCTCTAAACTCTTCCTGCCACTCTTCTTCTGTCATGATTACTAATTCCATAAAGGCTAATAGACAGAAGTTCTTTATATATGTTGTTATTTATTTTGAGAATAATTTTTATATGTTGTAAAAGATTTTTAGAAATTTATGTGGAAAGATTAGGGAGTGAAGTAACACTTTCACTCAAGCTTAATTTCCACTCCCTGCAGTTTGCTTTGCTCTTCAAACTCTGTTTTTATCCTGTATTTTACAATTTCTGAAAAGATGATTATTGAAAATCCAGTAAGTCCGATTATCAGCCACTCAAAGCCAGTCAGGGCAACTGTTGAAAAAATTGTCTGGGCAGTTTTGGAGTGGATTGCTGCAATTGTTAAAAGTAGTGATGTAAAAACAGCCAAAAACAAATACCTGTTATTAAAAAAGCCATTGTCAAAAATTGTTGTATGGAGCCTGCGGGCATTAAAAGAGTGGAATAACTCAAATGATATGATTGTTGCAAATGCCATTGTCATAGCCCTTGCCACATGTCCGGTTGTGTTAAGTTCCCATAGATACAACCCAAAAGTTCCTGCAAGCAGGATTGGTATTAATATCAAGATCTTTGTTAATATGTAATTGTTTAGTATTTTCTCATTTTTATTCCTCGGCTTTTGTTTCATCACCTTGTAGTGCGTTGGCTCCACACTCAAGGCGAGGGCGGGAATTGTCGATGTGACAAGGTTTACAAAAAGTATCATTAATGCAGTAAGAGGCATAGGGATATCCATAAAAAAGCCCAAAAATATTGTTATAAATATCAGGCTAAGCTCGGTAAAATTACCTGTCAAAAGATAATAAATAAATCTTCTTATATTGCTATAAACTGTCCTTCCCTCTTTTACCGCCTTTACAATAGTTGCAAAGTTATCGTCAGTTAATACCATATTAGAGGCCTCGCGGGCAACCTCAGTACCTTCCTTACCCATAGAAACCCCTATGTCTGCTTTTTTTAGTGCCGGCGCATCATTTACCCCGTCACCTGTCATTGCAACAACTTCCCCCTTTCTTTGAAGAGAGTTTACAATCCTCAGCTTATGCTCAGGGGTGGCTCTTGCAAAGATTGCAATCTCGCGAATAATCTCATCAAGCTCCCTGTCTGTGAGCTTATCAATTTCAAAGCCTTCAACTATTCTTTTGGAATTATCGTACATGCCAAGCCTTGTTGCAATATGCTCTGCAATCAGCTTGTTATCCCCGGTAATCATAATTGTCTTAATACCTGCCCTTGTGCACTGTGAAACAGACTCATAAACTTCTTCCCTGATAGGGTCTTCTATACCCAAAAAACCCTCAAAAACATAATCACCTTCTGTGTGCTTTTCAGGAGAAGTCACATTCTCAAGCTTTTTTGAAGCAAGTGATAATACTCTTAACCCGTCCTTGTTTAAATCCTCAATCTTTTTTCTTATATCATCTCTTAAATCCTGCCGGAACTCCTTAATCTCCCCGTTTTCTTTATAATATTTGCATTTGTCAAGAACAATTTCAGCTGCACCTTTCATGTAATACTCATAAACAGGCGTGTCAATGTTTTTATTGACACTAACCATGTACTTTCTGGAAGGGTCAAAGGGCTCCAGGTGTACCCTTTTATTATCTTCTCTTAAGACATGTTCCTGGGCATTCAGGCTTTTTGCAAGGCATAAGAGAGCGCCTTCCGTGGGCTCGCCGTAAAGCGTCCATTCCTCTTCAAAACTAAGCTCTGCGTCATTGCATAATACACATGCCTTAATAAAATCCTCTGAAACACCCATATCCTGCGCGTTGACTTTTGTTTGATTTTCATAAAATGTATTAACCGGTTCATAACCATACCCAACAGCTGAGTACATATGCCCGGGCACATAAAACTTTGTAACACGCATTTTGTTTTCTGTAAGCGTACCGGTTTTATCGGTGCAGATTACTGTGGTTGCCCCCAGAGTCTCAACTGAGTTTAAGTCTTTAACAATTGCATTCTGGCGGGCCATTTTTTTAATTCCGTTAGTAAAGGCAAGAGTTAATGTTAAGGGGAAGCTTTCAGGAATTCCTGCAACCGCAACTGCTGCAACCATAATAAGACTGTAGCTTAAGGGCTCTCCCTGAAATAATAAAATCAGAAGAAGGAATGCTGCAACGCTTAAAACAATGTATGAAATTCTTTTGCTCAAATAATCAATTTTTTGTTGTATCGGGCTTTTTGTATCTTTGATATGCTCAATTGATGAAGAGATTTTTCCTATGTATGTATTAAGTCCGGTTTCTACAACTATTCCCTTGCCGGAGCCTTTTGTCACAAAGGTCGAGCTGAATGCAAGGTTTTCCATTTCTGCCAGATTAATATCTTCTTTTTCGAGATGCTGCGTGCTTTTTACAGAGTAAACTGATTCCCCTGTAAGATGTGCTTCGTCTATTTCAAGTCCGGAGGCATCTGCTACGCGCAGGTCCGCAGGAACAATGTCCCCCCGCTTTAAGTAAACTATATCTCCTGGCACTAACTCTTCAGCAGGAACTTCCTTTACTTTACCATCACGCAGAACATGAACACCCTTGGCTGTAAGCTTTTTCAGAGCACTTACAGTTTTATCTGCCCGGTATTCCTGGTAAAAACCAAGCATCACAGTCATTAAGATAATCACCATGATTACAGCAAACTCAATAACATCTCCGGTGGAAAGGGATATAATGCCTGCTGCAAAAAGTATGTATATAAGAAGAGAGTTTATTTTCCCCGCAAGGATATGATACCATTTAGTCCCTCTTTCAAGCTCGAGAACGTTTTTTCCCTCTTTAAGCCTTTTTTTGGCCTCGTGCTCAGTAAGGCCTGATGAGGATGTATTAACTTCAGAGTACACCTCGTCAACAGTTCTTAAATGCCAGTACTTGTTATTTGATGTCATGTGGTCGAAAATTAGCTGGTAGCGGCTTTATAAATTTTTTGATAGGTGTAATGTTTAGTTAAAAAAGCCTCACCCGTTGTCTTGTATACTATTTGTAAAGAGCAAAGATGGCTGGTTAAGACAGGTTTTCCTAAATCCTATACCTATTGAGCAGTAACTGAAGTATTAGAAAAGTTTAGCATAAAATCAAGCAGCGTATCCCTGAACTGCCGGGAATGCCACA
>JBMCCQ010000044.1:0-7247 GCA_048618745.1 Candidatus Nanoarchaeia archaeon | reverse complement strand
AGATTTACAGAACCAAACAGACCGGCTCTGTTGAATCTGTTGAAAAGGAATAAATCCTTATTCTTGAATTTTTATCTTTAAGTTTTCATTTTAACTATAAAAAACGTCTATAATATTGCCCGGTTCTCACTATATTCTGTTCCAGTATAGAAAAAAATAACATTTATATATTGGTTGAGGCTCCACTATGTTCAGTTGGGGGTGGTAGTGATGGTAATATTATTTGACCAGTATAACCTGCCTAATGATGTTTATGAGATTATCTTTGCAACAAAACAGCAGAGAATAGTTGCAAGGCAGCTTATAAAAGAAATCAAAAATAAGGGCGGGGAAATAACCAAGACAGATATGTCTGTTTTTGCAACTGCCTTGCATGAAGGCAATTATGTCGCAGAGCTGGACGAGCCTGAATACAAGGGCAAAACTGTAAAGCTTGCATATAACAAAAGGCAGTTTTATGACAGGATATTAACTCCTATGAAAGGTATGGGGCTAATTGATTATGATTTATACAGAAAAGTGTATAAGCTTTCAGACAAATTCAATAAATACATGTATAAAATAGGTCTTATGTGGGTCCGGGAAATAAAGTCTCCTGCCTAAAACTCTTTTATTAGCTGTAAAAATTCATTATAGGGCATATCTGTTTTTATTGCTGTCCTGCAGAAATGCGTTTCAGAGGCCTTGTATCCTTTTTCAATGATCGCTTCAACAAGCTTTTTTTTTCTTGGAGAATTATCAATCTTTTCCCTTTTTTTAACTGAATGCACATCATAAAAAAATAATGTGTTCAGCTTGCTCTCATCACTAATAATGTTTAAGAACTTAATGTTTTCTTCAAACCGGTTTGTTCTTGCAACCTCATCTGCAATACCCGGATCAAATAATTTTCCTGTCCACATCGGCCCTGCTTCACCGTCTGAAAGCAATACTATGCCGTGCTGTTTTATTAATTCGTCTGCTTTTCTCTTGCTTTTTTTGCTTTTGAAAAACACGCGTATGTAGTGGTCTTTTGCATACGAGTAAACAGGGGTTAATGCCCTTTCATACTGCGCGCCGATAAGCTGCACCTTCCTGATCAGTATTCTCAAGGCTGATTCATGCATAACTTCGCTTCTTGAAGGAGTTGCCCAGTAATTTCTTATGCAGACATTTTTGTATGTCCCGCAAAGTCCCGCCGTATCTGTTGCAGTTACTGCCAAAACGCCGCATCTGGACAGCCTCTTGATTGCAGCATCAAGAAACGGGTTGGGTGTTCCAAAAGGGTCTATGTCGATATAGTCAAACCCGCCTGACTGCAACAGGAATTCATTAGCCTCCTTTTGATGCACGCCTGCTTTTAAGTGGTTAAGCTTTAGGTTTTTCTTTATCAGTTCAACAGCTTCAGGGTTCATATCATTAAGCTCTATTGAGGCTGCTTTTCCCTTCTTAAGCTCCAAAAGAAGCCTCACACCCCTCACTCCTGAGCCCGCAAGTGGAAGCCCTATCTGCATGTTGTCTAAGCCAACCGAATTAAGGACACCAATAGTAATGTCCCTGTTAAGCTTCATTACAGGATTATAAAATACAGGAAGCTTTTTGCTTACCTTTTTCTCTTTAGGCACATACAGCCTTGCTTCTCCCTCAGTTATCTCCTCGTACATCTTTTAGCTTATTGTTATATACCTGTATTCTCTTTCTGAAATCTCACTGTTAGAGACAGTAAAAAACATTTCATAATCCCCGCTTCCTGCAGAGGCTGGAATATAGTAATAAAACATTCCTGAATAATACTCCCCTTTATCAAGGTCAAAGTCTTCAGATACAAACCTCTCCTCAAGTTCCGGGAGCATTATTTTAGCCTGCAGCTCGTCATAATCACTTTCTCCCGCATTGTATATGCTAAAATAAATCGTGTTCAGGCCTTTTGCAGGAAACTCATCGTAATATATGCTTGTATGTAAAGGACTGGCTGCAGCAATTCCCGAAAACATTAAAGCCATTATCATAAGCAAAATCTTTTTCAACTTTGACACCTTAGGGTAGAAAAGCAATAATAATATTTAAGTTTTCACTTAAATTATTCTTTGTTTTCAATCTCTTCAGTTAACTGCCTTACAAACTCTTCTGTCTTAATCTCTCCCTTAACTTCATTATCTCTTGTTCTTACATTAACTGTCTTATTTTCTGCTTCCTTTTCACCCAAAACCAGGATGTAGTTTACCTTTTCTCTTTGCGCATCCCTTACCTTTTTAGGTATTGACTCTGCGCGCATGTCCATCTCCACTCTGATTCCATTTTCCCTTAAGTAATCCCTCACACTCTGCGCGTATTCATTAAACCTTTCAGCAACAGTTAATACCTTTACCTGCACTGGATTAAGCCATAGCGGGAATTTGCCTGCGAAATGCTCTATTAATATCCCTATGAATCTTTCAAGGCTGCCGTAAATCACCCTGTGTATCATCACCGGCCTGTGAGTGTTCTGCCCGTCTTCACCTACATAAGTTAAATCAAACCTTTCAGGAAGGCTCATATCAAGCTGGATTGTTCCGCACTGCCAGGTCCTTCCAAGGGCGTCTTTTAGGTGAATATCAATTTTTGGCCCGTAAAACGCACCGTCTCCCTCGTTAATTATATAACCTTTACCTGATTTTTCTAAAGCTTCTTTTAATCCGGCAGTTGCCTTCTCCCATTGCTCATCTGTTCCAATGGATTTTTCCGGTCTCGTAGAGAGCTCAAGGTGATAGTCAAGCCCGAATATCTGGTAGAATTTATCCGCAAGATTAATAACGCCGAGTATCTCCTCTGAGATTTGCTCTTGTGTCATAAAAATATGCGCATCATCCTGGTGAAACTGCCTTACTCTCATTAGGCCTGATAAAACCCCTGATAATTCATGCCGGTGCACAAGGCCAACCTCCCCCACTCTTAAGGGAAGCTCCTTATAAGAATGCACATCCTCTTTATACATAAGCATTCCTCCGGGGCAGTTCATGGGCTTGATTGCAAAATCCTCGCCGTCAATATTTGTTGTGTACATGTTTTCCATGTAATTCTGCCAGTGCCCTGAAGTCTCCCAAAGGCTCCTGCTTAAAATGATTGGTGTCTTTATTTCAACATAACCTGCCCTTTCATGCTCTTTACGCCACAATTCAATAAGCTTATTGAAGATAAAGCATCCCTTTGGATGCCAGAAAGGCTTTCCGGGAGCCTCATCATGGATGCTGAACAGCTTAAGCTCTTTGCCCAGTTTGCGGTGGTCTCTTTTCTGGGCTTCCTCTAAAAAGTTAAGGTGTTCTTTTAATTCATCTTTTGTGGGAAAAGCAACACCATAAATCCTTTGCAGCTGCTTATTTTTCTGGTCACCTCTCCAGTAGGCTCCTGCAACTTTTGTAAGCTTAAAGCCCTTTACATATCCTGCATTTGGCACATGAGGGCCGCGGCATACATCCTCAAAACCTCCCAGTGTATAAAAAGATACATTCTCTTCAGGAAGCTCTTTTATGATCTCTTCTTTGTAAGGGTTACCCTTTATCCTTTCAAGCGCCTCCTTTTTAGGCATCTTGAAATTTTCAAAAGGGGTTTTGGCCTTAACTATCCTGTACATCTCCTTTTCAATTTTCTTTAAGTCTTCAGGGTTAAAGGTCTTTTCATAATCAATATCATAATAAAAGCCGCCTTCAACAGCAGGGCCTATTGCAAGCTTTGCCTCAGGATAAAGCTTTATTACTGCCGCAGCCAGGATATGCGCTGCGCTGTGCCTGAAAACATCTTTTCCATCATCATCTTCAAATGTTAGGAATTCAATCTGAGAATCTGTAGTTATTGTGGTGGAAAGGTCTGTAGTTGTGTTGTTAACTCTCATTGCAACAGCCTCTTTTTGTGGGGCTGCATCTTTTAAAACACTTTGTCCATCTACGCTTTCCTTATATTCTAGTTCTTTTCCTTCTGCATTTATTTTCATTTGCTTGCACCACGCTTGTTAAGTTTTTCTTTAGGGGTTTGCTTTTTTTTATTAATTTTATCAAATACTCCCTGAAATATTTGTAAGCTCTCCCTCGCATTCTGTTGTTTCGTTTTGTGTAAGTGTATTGTTAAACTGCTCAATAAATCCTTCTGACATGTTGTAATGGCATAACATTGATTTTTCTTCAAAGTCCGGATTAGGGTGCATTACACTAGTTGTTAAAACCGGGCAAATGCTCTCGTTTTTCTCCCTGATTTCATGATGATAAGATGTATTTTGGTTGATCTCATGACCAAAACTTGCCTGTGTGCAGTTTTCAAAGCTCTCTTCAAAGCATTCAATGTTTTCACATGTACTGCCCTGCATATCAGAGACGATACCCATAAGCTCATCCTGGTCATCCATCCCGATTGTGCTGTTGCTCATTTCCTCCCATCTTTCTTCAGAGCTTTTGTTAGTGCTCTCGCTTTCATTAGCTGTGTCTTCTGAGAGGTCATAAATTTTTTCATAGCTTTTGCATGTTGCCTTAAGGTAGCTTTCATAAATCTTATCACACACAGTGAAGTCGCCTCTTTCCATAAAATTCACATAGCACATATCAGCTTTTGATTTTTCCTGAATGGGGTCGCAAAGTTCTGAGCTATTTATCTTTCCTGTTGCAAGATTTAAAAAGCAGTCATCCTTTTTCCTGTCTTCGTTAATTGACTCACACATCTCCTTGCCTTTTTGGTCATCCTCAATATCTTTTACTTCCTTTATTATTTCATCAGGTGAAAGGCTTCCGTTATATGCATTGTCCTCGCATGGCTCACACGGTCCCCCGCAGTCTACTTCTTATTCACCCTGGTTTTTAATCCCGTCATCACATGTAGGCTCAGACTCTTCTTCAATAACTGTGAAGCTGTCGTATGCCCTTGCTTCCTTATCATCATATTCAACAACAGCTCTCAGCAAATAATCCCCCTGCTCAAAATCCTCCTTAATTTTAACTGTGCCTGTTTTAGTGTGTAGTGTGTCAATGCCTATGGTTTCCTGGAAGCTGTAAACAGTTTCATAGTCATTGTCTACTGACTGCACTTGATACTCTACAAACACATCATAATCTGTTTTACCCCCAATGTTTTCAAATGAGTGCGTGTAGCGTAACTCTGAGCCGTGCTTAACCTCCTGGTCAAGGACATTTAACTTGTAGTCAAGCAGGGCAACCTCCTCGTCTCCTGAAAAAAAAAATATGGACAGGCCTACTACAGCAAAAATCAGGATAAAAAGCCCTGCAAATGTCTTGGCTGAAACATCAACATGGTGTTTTACTTTCACTTCCTCCTGTTGGGCGTTAAGTGCCCTTTCAACCTGCCAGGGAGGATAACCGTATGAGTAAAGGTATCTTCTTATTGAATCTTTATCAAGGCCCTTTTGCAGCTGCTCCTGGACAAATTCCTCAAGAGTCGGTGGGCGCTGTTGTATTGCTTTTCTTGCTCCCGCGAGTGCCTGGTCTACAATCTGCGGGGGATAGTTATTCCTAACAAGAAACTCCCTTATAGTTTCAGGCGAATAACCTCTTTTCAGATTATCTGCTATATACTGGACTAATTGCTCATACCCCACTAAAGAAAATACCTGTTCTGTTTATTTATATATTTTTTTGCTTTTTTATCTTAATTGCATGGGTTTTTATGAATACGGAGTTTGGAACAAACAATACATCCTTTGAAGAGCTGCTCAGCTTGGTTTCAACAAGGCCCACATTTTCGACAGTTCCCTTGATGCTGTCCAGTTCAACCTTATCTCCCTCTTTTACAATGCCTCTTATATGAATGAATACTCCTGCTATTATGTTTGGTATGAAATCTTTTATTCCAAGAACAATCGCAATAATAAAGAGAATTATCACGCCGCCTGCCAGGATATTGATTATTATTAAGCTTAAGCCGAGTGTTTCAAGAGCCCACATAATAAATATGAAGTAAATAAAGTATGTTACAACCTTGCTTAATATGTTATCTATTTTTATATTTAAGCCCGTTGCAAGCTTAAAAATCTTATTAAGCTCAATTTCTGAGAGCACCTTGAATAACAGCCTTCCAAGAATTCTTCCCAGCACAAAACCTGAGAGGAGAATTATAGCTGAAATAATTATACTGGAATAAAACGGCTCAATAAGACTTGAAATATTCCTGAGTGTTTCTGTCTGATTTAGCGCCTGCATTTTTAATCAACTGTGAATAGTTTGTTGTCATGAGCTACATCAAAAAAGCCAACCCTTGCGCCTGCATCAAGCCAGCCATGAGCGTAGTTTACGGCAGCAAAAGCATCCATTTCCCTTCCCTCCTTCCTGAAATGAAGGGCGTCTTTATAATACCTTTGAGCCATATCAAAAAAATCCCTGGCATGCTTTTCCCAGGAATCAATTCGCCCGTCTGTTATTTTTACTTTATCAAGCGCTCTTTTCGTGACATCAAGGTATTTTTCCAGCCTCTCCTGTGTAAGCTCTTCCATTTTAGCCTTAAAGTTGCGGTTCTTTTATATATTTTGTCATTCCTCCTCTTCTTATAAATACCCTGGTGCGCAAATTTTCAATATATGAGGCATGTAGTTAAAAATGATAACAAAATCACAGCTTGCAATTGCTTTATCTAAGCTTAAGGTTTTTGAGGAGGCGGATTTTAAAAGCGAGCAATACCCGACGGACTCAGAGATTGCAGCGCAAACCCTTTGGCTGGCGTATATGCGCGGCGACATAGAAGGGAAAATAATTGCAGACCTTGGCTGCGGCACAGGGGTTTTAGGTATAGGAGCTCTGCTACTGGGGGCGGAGAAGGTATATTTTGTTGATAATAACGAGAGCGCAATTAACGTATTAAAAGAAAACCTGGCAGTTTATGAATTTGAAAATTGTGAAATTTACAAGCAGGATATTGAAGAATTTGAGCAGAAAGTGGATGTTGTCCTGCAAAACCCGCCCTTTGGGACAAAGGAAAAGCATGCTGACAGGAAATTCCTTATTAAGGCCTTTAAGATTAGTAATACTGTTTATTCATTTCACAAAAGCAGCACAAGAAAGTTTGTTGAAAGCATTGCAAAGGATTATTGCTTTAAAGTCGAGGAGATTAAGCATTCTTTTCCCTTAAAGCAGTCAATGAAACACCATAAGTCAAGGATAAAAAGAATTGAAGTAAGCAGTTTTTTGCTTGAGAAATGGTAAGGTTTGTTATTGGTTGTATGTGGATTATGTAAAGTATTTCTATACAAGAAAAATCAATGCAGCATAAAATGTGGGTTTGGTATAAAACAAAAACAT
>JBMCCQ010000043.1:0-7477 GCA_048618745.1 Candidatus Nanoarchaeia archaeon | reverse complement strand
TGCTCTCCTACGGCTCGGGTAGGTCAATATCAAAAACTTTGTTTTTTCGTTGCATTGCTCAGTTGAGCATTATTTTTCGGAAGGTTGAAAATATTTTTCAACCCCAGAGAGAGCAAAGCTCTCTCGCTGCCTGATTTTTACACATAGCCACCAGTGAAACTGGTGGAAAAATCAGATTTTAATAAATTTTATATATTTTGCCTAATACAGGTTATTTTATGGAGCAACAGAGTTCGGATAACCCTGCGCAAAACTGTATCTTCTGTCAGATTGCTCAAGGTAAAATCCAGTCAAAGAAGATTTATGAAGATGAAAAGGTTGTCAGTTTCCTGGATATAAACCCGGCAAACCCGGGCCATCTCTTATTGGTCCCCAAAACGCATTATTCCCTAATGATGCAGATGCCAAAAGAGGAGGTTACCCATATTTTCAGCGTTGCACAGGGGCTTTCAAATGCGCTTCTCAAGTCCCTCGATGTTGAAGGAACTACAATTTTTACTGCAAATGGCGGGGTGGCAGGACAAAAGGCACCTCATTTTATGATTCATGTTATACCAAGGCAGCAAAATGACGGGCTTAATTTTATTCCCCCTCAAAAAGAGGCTGATGCAGGAGCTCTTGAAAAGTTTCGTGAAAAGCTTGTGCCTCTTGTAAAGCAGTATCTTGGAGGGGAAAAGCAGGGAACAAAACAGACAGAGGGTACAGAACAAAATGATGTCTCCCTTGACGAAGTATCAAAGATGTTTAAGTGAAAAATGGCATGCGAAATCTGCGAGAAGATAAAGAGTACAAACAAGGTTTATGAAGATAATATTATTGCCTGCTATCTAAGTGAAAAAAGTGTGGCCCCGGGTCATTTGATTATTGCCCCTAAAAAGCATTACACTATCTTTGAGCACATCCCTAAAGATGTACTTTCGGGAATATTTTCGTTGGCAAATACAATGTCGCTTGTGTTTGTGCAAGAGCTTAAGACAGGCGGGGTAAATGTAGTTGTCAATAATGGTGTTTCTGCCGGCCAGGCTGTTCCGCATTCTTATGTTGATGTTATTCCACGAAGCGATAATGACGGGATTGATTTTAGCTGGCAGGGGAAAAAGGCAGATGACAGCATGCTTAATGAACTTGCTGAGAAAATAAAGGGAGTTCTTGAAAAAAAGGAAGAGCCTGAAGCCGAAACAAAAACAGATGAAAGCGAAGATGATAACTTTGTTGAAGCGGATGATTATTTTCTAAAAAGCCTGGACCGTATACCATAATCCGGAAGGTTTTTAAATTAATTATTATCTGGTTTTTGTATGAAATTTGACAAAAATCAACATATAGCATATCTAAGCATGGAGATTGCATTAAATGAAGATATGCCTACTTATAGCGGAGGTCTTGGTGTTTTGGCAGGTGATAATTTAAGAAGCTGTGCCGACCTTGAGTTGCCGGTGGTTGGGGTAACGCTACTTTACAGAAAGGGCTTTTTTAAGCAGGTTCTTGACAAAGACGGCAACCAAATTGAAAAGGAAATCTCTTGGAATCCTACAGAGTTTCTTGAAGAGACCATTGAGAAAGTGAGTGTAACTATTGAAAACAGGACGGTTTATATAAAGCCATGGGTTTATCGGATGAAGGGGGTAACCGGTTTTGAAAACCCTGTTATTTTGCTTGATACTTGCTTAGATGAAAACAGCGAGTACGACAAGACAATTACTGACAAGCTTTATGCCAATGATGAATATTACAGGCTTGCCCAGGAAATAGTTCTTGGTATGGGCGGCGTAAAGGCTTTGAGTAAACTGGGATACAACCAGATACAAAAATACCATATGAATGAAGGGCATTCCGCACTTTTGGCGCTTGAGCTTTCAAAGGATTCATCAATAGAAGAGATAAGGGAAAAATGTGTATTTACTACTCACACGCCGGTTGCTGCAGGCCACGATACTTTTCCAAAAGAGCTTGCGGTTAAGATGCTGGGTGAAAAGTTGCAGAAAGGAATGTTTAAGGGTCTTCTTGATGACGGCAAGCTTAACATGACTCACCTGGGCTTGGAGTTTAGCGGCCATATTAATGGTGTTGCAAAAAAGCACGGGGAGGTTTCAAGAGAAATGTTCCCGGGTTATGATATTGAGGCAATAACTAACGGTGTGCATTCAGGCTTCTGGACAAGTGAGCCTTTTATGAAGCTTTATGACAGATATCTTAAGGGCTGGCAGTATGACCCCTTTTGTCTGAGATATGTTCTTACAATCCCGCAGGAAGACATATGGCTGGCCCATAAAACTGCTAAAGATAATCTTATCTCATATATTAATGATAGTTATGACGCCCAGTTTGACCCTAATGTGTTTACAATAGGCTTTGCAAGGAGAGCAACTTCCTATAAGCGTCCTGATTTTATTTTTTCTGATATGGAGCGGCTGAAAAAAATTGCGAAAAATTCGAAGGGGCTGCAGATAATCTTTGGTGGGAAAGCGCACCCGAATGATCATGAAGGCAAAAGCACAATCAAGAAGATATTTGAGTGCATTGAGCAGGTAAAAGAGCATGTTAAAGTGTGTTATGTTGAGGATTATGATATGGAAACTGCCAAAATGCTTGTAAGCGGTGTTGATTTATGGCTTAATACACCTTCTAAGCCCATGGAAGCCTCGGGTACTTCAGGCATGAAGGCCGCCCATAATGGTGTTCCCCAGTTTTCAATACTTGACGGCTGGTGGCTTGAGGGGCATATTGAAAACTTTACTGGCTGGAGCATAGGGGTTCATCCGGATAAGCAGGAGAGAGATGTTGATGAAGTGGAGGATATGTATGCCAAGCTGGAGTATGTTATCCTTCCCATGTTTTATAATAACCGATCAAGCTGGATAGATATTATGAGGCACTCAATTGCGATTAATGCATCGTTTTTTAACACCCACAGGATGGTTCAGCAGTATGTATTAAATGCATATTTTACTTAAAGAAAAAGGGCCATAATAAATGCTATCAGAAAACTGGGAACAAAAGGTATGCCTTCCTTGATTGTTACTTCTTTTATTTTCCCCTGGCTATGATAATTGAGTAGTTTTTGTATGTTTTCTTTGCTAATTCCCAGGTCTTTAGGCCCTGATATATATTCGCCAAAATAAAGCTCGCAAAGAAGCTCATCACCTTCTTTTATGGAATTTTCATCAAATTCTGCAATTGTTTTGAAGATTAAAAATTTTTTTTTTACCTTTGGTGTGCTGAATTTGTAAACAAGCTTTTCAGCATCATCTTTTTTTATTTTCCCGGGATTTAGTTTTATTGGTTTTTGTATTGGCTTACAAAGGATGTCGCCGTTTTTTATTTCAGAAATGTCAACCGTTTTTTTAATCCAGAAAAACAGGTATTTTCTTTTGATTTCTGCGGTGTGTTCATTTTTTATTTTGTTTATTTTTTCAATATCTTTTCTGGTGAGTATTTTTTTAGGGCAGACCTTTTTTTTGTTTTCCATTATCTCCTCTTCAATCCAGTCGCCTTCTGTTAATTTGTCCGGAGAAATTTTTTTAATCATGCATTCCTTTTCAATAATTTTTATGAAAACTGAGAGATAAAATAAAAGCGGGAAGGCGAGTGCGAGGAGCAGAAAAATAAAGCGCATTTCTTTTGCAGTGACTGCGAGTGCGAAAAGTAAGGCCATAACGATGAGCAGGGCGTATTTTATGTAAACAATTCTTTTTTCAGTTAATTTTTTCTTTAGATTTTTGGAGAATGTTTTTCTTTTTTTAATTCCCATGTAAATTGTCCAGACAAGGCCGTAGGCTGCGCCTGCAATAAGTGTACAGACTAGAAAAACTATTAGGAAAGGTATCTGATTAAGGTTTGCTGGAATTTGAATTTGAAGGCCTATTAAGGCTCCAAGGCCCATGAGCATTTTAGTATCGCCACCTCCCCATTGGCCTGTGTAAAAAAGTAGGGTTCCAAGTATAAAGAAAAACAGAAAGCCAGCAATGCTTTCAAGAATATAACCCGGCTCAAAATATAAAATGGATGCCATCCCTGAGAGGGCGAAACCTGTAAACATTAGCCCGTAATTAAGCCAGTCGGGGACTTCCCTTTTTTTAATATCAGTTATTGTGCCTGCAAAAAGAGCGGAAAGTGCGATGGCTATTGCGACAAGCTCTTTCATTTTGTGTTAAGGGTTATATGTATGTCAGCCAGGTGCTTTTCCTGGTACATGTCAATCTTTCTCTGGTTGTCAAGATAAAGAAGCGGCATGAATGTGTTTACTTTTTCCTCTTTTGATGAACTGTCAGGAACAAGTTTTGAAAACATAACCTTTTTTTCTTTTTTTTGTGTAATATAATCTCTTATGCTTTCGTATACCTCCTGGATTACCTGGGTTATGTCTTTTTGGTTTGAAGGCAGCTCAACGTTTGTTTCTTCAGCATTTGAGAGCCTGTTTGTCCTTCTCTTTTTGACCTCAAGGGCTTTATGAAGTGCATCTACAAGGTCGTATACAGAAACTTTTCTTTTTCTTGGAAGAGGTGTTCTTGGTGTCAGGCTGTAATTGTTCTCCTGCTTTGTAAATTCCTGTTTTCTTTCCATCTGGTCAATATCTTCAAGGAATTCTCCTTCTATTTCTTCAAATTCTTCATCATCCTGGCTCATTGCAATAAGCCTGTCAAGGTTGTTAAAATCCTCTCCCACAAGCCGGCCTGATTTAATTCTGAGTAGAATTGCTGCTGCAAGAATAACTTTGCCTGAAATCCTGAAATCCATTTTTTTGAGTTTTTCAAGCATCTCCAGAAATCTTTTGGCAAGCACGGATATGTTGATATCCCAGGGGTTCATGCCTTCTTCTCTTACAAGCTTATGTATCATAGACTGCCAGGTAATTTCATCTTCTTTGAAAATTATATCAAAGAGTCGTGTCTGGGCTTCCATAATACCATTAAATTATCGAACTTATTTAAATAATTATTGTCGTATGGCTATTTACATCATTATATATGCAGGAGTGTCCTCCGGAAAAGGTTTTAATTTCCCCTGGAAAGTTTTCTAAAGCAAAGGGGGGGTGTTAAAAGAATTCTGTTATTTTGGAAGTGTTTTCGCCATAAAGTGTAAATCTGCCGGTTTTTTGGGCACAGGACATATTTATTATGTTAACTGCCCTGTTATGGTATGGGAATTGAAGACCTTTTGTATGACCCTTTTGCAGATTTTGATTACAGGAAGGAGTCAATTGAGAATCTGGAAGAGCAGATAAGAATTTACAAGGATATGAAAGAGGACTTAAAAGAGCTTAAGAAAAAGTACAGGGCGGCAAAATTTGAAAGTTTTCTTGACGGCTGCAAGCGTAAAGCCCTTGCACTTTATTCGCATAAGGAAAAGGTTGGGTTTGCTGTTGCATGCATGGCATTTGGGGGGTTTTTGTATGCCACGGTTCCTGATTACTCTGATGAGCCAAAAAAAAGCGCTTTGCAGGCCCCTGTTGAGGAGAAGAGGGAAAATGCGGAAAATAAGGCAGTAGAGGAAAAGTCTAATGGTGACAAGGCAAAATCTGCTGGTAGTGAATACAAAACTCGCTCAGAACAAGTTTCGGGTAATGGCGGGTCAGACAAAAATTTTGATAAATCGGAGCCTGAGATTTCAAGTAAAGCAAAAAGCAATGCCAATGATGTAGAGGATAGCCCGGAGGTTAAATCAACGGGTTTTGTCAAACCAGAGGTTTCTGAGAGTAGTTACGATAACGCGCCAGTTGAGTCAAAAAAGGCTTATGAAAGTGATGAGGTTAAAAGTGATTCTAAAGAATATAATTATCTTTCAAAGCCAAGCGATATGGTTTATTTTATTGTAAGGGGTGATACGCTTTCAAAGATTTCTGAAAATGTTACAGGAAGCATGGACAACTGGAGAAAGCTAAAGGCGTATAATGACCTTGATTCGACATTAATTGAAGTTAATGAGATTCTGAAAATTCCGGGGAGGCTTGCGAGAAACGAGGGACTTTTAGAAGATTACAGGCTTGTAGAGGAGGCCGAGGTTTTTGACGGCAAGCATCTTCCTTATGAGTTTGTTATTTCCGGGAAAAATGATTCTTTCAGGGATATCTCAAGGAAAATGTTTGGAACAGCCCAGTATGCAAAGGAAGTTATTGAGTATAATGAAGAGATAAATCCTCGGTTTTCTTCAAGGATTTACAACAAAGAGCGAATTTATAAGCCACCAAGGGGGTATATCGATGAAAATAGGTAAACTTGCAAAGGCTGCTGCACTTGCGCTTGCTATTTCAGCCGCGCCAATTACTAATTATGCTGAACCCATTCATGAGAGTGAAGTGGTTAAGCGCCCAAAATATGAAAAAATTCTGGATGTAGAGAAAGTGCCGATACTTATGTATCATGAAATAGGCAATCCAAAAGAAAGCGAGTACGGCAAAAGGTACACTACCACGCCCGAGGTTTTCAGGGAGCAATTGCAGGTTTTATATGAGAACAATTATGTTCCTGTTTCACTTGAGGAATTTGTTAATGAGGATTTTCCGGCTGGAAAAAGGCCCTATATGCTTACTTTTGATGATGCTTCGAGGGGGCAGTTTAATTATGTGATGGAAGAAGGAAAGCTAAAGCCTGACCCTGACAGTGCTGTAGGCATCCTTGAGGAGATGGCTGAAAAATACTCGGATTTTGAGGCGAAGGCGGTGTTTTTTGTTGATTTTGTTGATAAAAAGGGTTATTTTGAGGTGCCCTTTGGCCAGGAAAACCTTGAGAAACAAAAGCTAAAGTATCTTGCAGGCAATGGCTATGATGTGCAGTGCCATACAACATTTCATCATTTCATCAGCAAGGAGAGTTTTAAAAGCTTATATAACAATACAAAAATGTATGAGCATCTTGTTGAGCAGAAGCCTAAGCATGAAAGCATTGCATATCCTTATGGCGATATTCCTGATAATTCCAAAAAAAAGGATTTTATAGAAGAAAATTTTGATTATGCATTCGGGGCGTGGGGTAATAGGAATGGCAATCTGGCTTATGTTCCAAGCTCTGATAAATTTGAGCCCTATAATATCCCGAGAATTGAGGTTAACAATGATATGGAAAATATTGAAAGGTATGTACTGGGTGCTTTAGAATAATTCTTAACTGCTTCTCCAAAAGCTTTATAAAGGGGGTGTTTTTCCATATACCATACACGGGCCCGTGGTCTAGTGGCTATGACAGTGCCCTTACAAGGTTTGGTGAGACCTCAGAAAGGCATTGATCGCCGGTTCGAGTCCGGCCGGGCCCATTAAAAATACATTTACTCGAGTCTGTCGGGGAAATGTGTGTTTTAATGCTGAATAATCCCAAAGATTTTTGCATCTTTTTATGTTTTTGCGATGGTAGTCTAACGGCTAGGACACTACCCTGCCACGGTGGTAATCCGGGTTCGAATCCCGGCCATCGCATTTGCTTCGCAAATGCTGGGGCGGTCTCATAATCCAGACGTTTTGGGAAAGTTGTCGGATTATGTTTAT
>JBMCCQ010000042.1:0-7528 GCA_048618745.1 Candidatus Nanoarchaeia archaeon | reverse complement strand
CAGTTTCCGCAGTTTTTGCATTCGTCCTTCATTTTACAATTTCAGCAAAACTGCTACTTTATAAAACTATTCCTTTAATTAAACAGGCAGGTTTATCTAAAATCATTAACGAAATCAGTAATCTCTCTCGCACAGTCTTCAATAGTTGAAGTAGTTGAATCTATAATTTTATCATAATTGAACATATCAAGAAAATCAAACCCATAATACTCTATAAATCTATTCCGGTCGGTGTGCTCTCTTTGCTTCATAGTTTCAAAAGCTTTTTCTTTCTCATTAAAAGTCTCCTCGTTTCTTTTTTGTTTTAGTCTCCTCTCGACACGAATGTTGGGGTCTGCATCAATAAATATTTTTATTGCATCCGGAATAAAATGTGCTCCCAGCCTGGAATCCAGAACAAAATTGTCTTCCTCTTTTCCGATTTGCTTTTGCTTTGCATCAATATATGTATCAAGCGACTTATCCTTGCTCTCAAGCTCACTCAATTCATCAATGGTGATTCCTTTTTCATTTGCAATTTCTCTTTGCAGGTCTCCCATTGAATAATGCTTAAAACCAAGCCTTTTTGCAACCTCTTTTGCAACGGTGCTTTTTCCTGATGCAGGTGTTCCGGAAATGACAATTTTCATATAATTCGGTAAAACCGCCCCTTTAAGTAGTTTTCTTTAAAACGATTTAAAACGATTGCTACTTTAGAGTGGGGAAAACACAAACATTTAAATATGAGAAATTCATACCACTACTATAGAATAACAAAACATTGACAGGAGGTTTCACTAATATGGCACTAGACACGAAGTTTTTAAACAAGCTTAAAGCATTTAATATTAATACATACGAAGCTAAAATATGGACAGCCCTTCTCTCCAGAGGTGTTTCAACCGCAGGGGAGCTTTCTGATATTGCAAACGTGCCCAGGTCAAGGGCGTATGATGTTCTCGAAAGCCTTGAAAGAAAGGGATTTATTGTAATGAAACTTGGTAAGCCCATAAAATATATTGCTGTTCCTCCTGAAGAGGTAGTAGAAAGAGTAAAGAACAATTATAGCCAAGAAGCCCAGGAAAAAATATCAGCTGTTGATGATTTGCAATCAGATGACATTCTGGATGAACTTAATATGCTTTATAATCATGGTGTTGAGCTTGTGGAGCCAACAGAAGTCTCAGGCTCACTCAAAGACAGGCACAGCCTATATAATAACCTCAACATGCTCATAAAAAAAGCAGAGAAGTCAATTGTTATAATGACAACACCTGAAGGCTTGATAAGAAAATCTGATGCCTTGAAAAAGAGCCTTGAAAAGGCAGGCAAAAGAGGAGTTACAGTCCGCATTGCAGCACCCATCAATGAAGAAGCCCAGGATGCGGCGGCACTTCTCTCTGAAGTTGCCCAGGTAAGGCACATTGAAAACATCAGGTCAAGGTTTGCAATAATTGATTCAAACCAGGCAGTTTTTAGCCTGCTTGATGATAAAAACACACAACCTGATTATGATGCAGGTGTGTGGGTGAACACGGACTTTTTTGCAAAGTCACTTGAAAATATGTTTGAGCATATCTGGGAAAACCAGGCTAAGGAGCTGCAGATTCAAAGATAACTGCAGCCATTTTGTTAATATATTCTCAAAATGAAGAGCCATATAGTCGCAGAAGGTTATAGTGAATTGTTATTCAGGAATTTTAGATATAACACCCCTGAGCTCTCCAGTAGAGAACATGAAAGACTGGATAAGTTTGTAAAAGAAGAGGAAGCCAAAAACAGAAGAAAAGGAGGCACATTTTACGACGGAGATTTGGTTGCAGTGGATATGGCTTCATGGGAAGTAAACGATTATAGCCTGAGTGTTGTGGGTCAGCGAATTAAATATTCTCAGCATGCAGGATTATATAGAAAAAATCCTGATGCCCCCTTTCAGGCGATTTATGTCAATGGTATTATGGTTACAAAGGATGAACGCATAGTTCTTGGAAAAACACAGGCCACTGAAGCTAACTGGCTCGGAAATTTAAGTCTCCCCGCCGGCGGCGTCAAGGTGCCGGATAAAGGAGCCCCTTCTTTGCCATTGGAAGCAATGCGGGAGATGGATGAGGAGACTGGCATTTTTGAATACGCTCACCTGCCAGAGGTAATTGTGGGCTGGATTAACGGCAAAAGCGAAAGAGAGGGAAACTATCATCTTACCCAGTCTTATGTTTGCCCATTAACAATTTCAAGTAGTGAAATGAGAGACTGTTTCCGGGATTGGAAATCAGATAAGGAAAAAGAAGGTAAACAAACAGAATTTTCTGATTTAAGGTTTATACCTAATGATTATAAATATTTGAACTCATGCATTGATGAGCAGGATAATCACAAAAATCCTGTTTATCTTGGTAAAAGCCTGGATGTTCTTGAAGCATGGTCCAGGGCTTATAACTGTGATTTGATGAAATTAATACAGTCAAGAGACCAACCAAGAATTTATCTTTCACAAATGAATGTGAAATGATTATCTTACCTTACTACCATCTTTCATATCAATTGATAATGTTTCTTTAGCAGTCTTTAGGGGATTGCCTTTTAGTAACACCTGTTCATCTTTTACTTGCATGCTTAATTTAGTGAATTCCTTAAAACTAATCTTTCCCTGCGTGTCTTTATGCCCCTCAATATAAACTCTTTGTCCTTTCTCACTTTTTTTAGGCTCAATTAACTTTACGCTTTCACCGTCGTCAGCGGCAAGTACCATTCCCTGGCTTTCTTCACCTCTGAGTTTTGCAGGCTCCAGGTTTTCGACGACAACTACCTTTTTTCCACTTAACTTTTCAGGTGAATAATACTGTTTTAGCCCGGCTACAAGCTGTCTTTTTTCTCCGATATCAACATTAAGGACTAGCAGTTTATCAGCATTTTCATGCTGTCTGGCACTAATAATTTCTCCAACTTTAAGATTAAAAGGCATATGCTTTTCCTTTTGTATAACGTCACCTTCAATGCGGGAAAGTAAAATTTCCTCCTTATTAAGGTTAAACTCCTGCTGCCAGGAAAGATCCTTCCACCTCATATCAGTGGTACCCAACTGCTTTTCAAGTGAACTGGCAAAACCGGGCATTATAGGTTTTATTACCACGGCAAGTTGTTTCACAATATTTAAGCAGGCGCCAAGGACTCTTTCTACATTTTCCCTGTCTTCTTTTACCTTTTTCCATGGCTCATTATCCTGGAAATATTTATTGCCCAGGTCACTTAATTCAAGGATTTCTCTGGTTGCTTCCCTGAAGTTGACCTCACGAAAACAATCCTCAATAGCATTAATTTTGTCAACAGCTTCATTAATCTTATCTGCAGAATTTATTTTGCCGTCAAAATGCTTATTACTAAAGCTAATTACCCGATAGCAAAAGTTTGCAATATTTGCCAAGAGCTCATTATTTATTTTATGCTTAAACTCCTCCTCATTAAAGTCAACATCAGAAAGCTTTTTAGAAAGCATTCTCGCAAAATAATAGCGTAGATGTTCAGGGTCGTTGTTATTATCAAGATATTCTCTGGCATTAATGAAGGTACCCCTGCTTTTGCTCATCTTCTGGCCATTTATAGTCAGGAAGCCGTTTACAACAATATCTGTAGGTAGATTGTAGCCACAGGCCATTAAAACAGCCGGCCAAAAAAGAAAATGGAAGTAGATAATATCTTTACCTATAAAATGAACAATTTTTGCATCATTATTTTTCCAGTAGTAATCCTCAGCATTTCCAAGGCCTACCCGCTGGATGTAGTGCTCAGAGCTTGAAATATACCCTATGGGAGCATCCCACCATACGTAATAATACAGTTCATCTTCACCGGGTATCTTAAAGCCAAAGTAAGGAGCATCCCTTGATATATCCCAGTCTTCTAGGCCTGAATCAATCCAGTGCTTCACTGAATTCACAACTTCTCTTTGAAGCTGCTTATTTTGCTCCAGCCACAGCTTTAGTTTATCACTAAATGCAGTAAGTTTAAAGAAGTAATGGCTTGAGGTCCTTTGTACAGGCACTTTGCCACAAATGGAGCAATAGGGCTCCACAAGCTCTGTTGGGTTATAGCTTGCCCCGCATTTTTCGCACACGTCACCATACTGTTCTTCTGCCGCGCATTTTGGGCATTTTCCCTTCACATACCTATCGGGAAGAAACCTCTGACAATGATTGCAGTACAACTGTTCAACATCCTTTTTATATATGTAACCCTTATCCTTGGCAATCTTAAAGAGCCTATCTGAGTACTCCTTGTTCTCCTCGGAATGGGTAGTGTAATACTCGTCAAATTCCACCTTAAAATCTTTAAAATCTTTTACGTGCTCATCATACATCTTCTCTATCAACTCATGAGGAGTAATACCCTGTTTTTCTGCATTCATCTGGACAGGTGCCCCGTGGGTGTCATCAGCACACACATAGGCAGTCTCCTCCCCCATAAGTTTCAAAAAGCGTGCGTACATATCAGTCTGTATATAACCTACAAGATGCCCCAGGTGAAGTGAGCCGTTAGCATAAAGCAGCGCGCATGTAATTAAGTTTTTGGGTGCCATGTTCTTGATTGGGTAAAAGGAGTTATTTAAATAGATTATGATGTGACAAGGATTTTCTGTTACTCTATTCCTGAAGATTAATGTTTCCAGTATCAATAATGACCTAACTCCTAAAATTTGCCAGGAAAGATTTAAATAGCTTAAAAAAGTTCCCGTGTTTATGAGAACCGAACGCTCTGAGTTGCTAAAAGAATTTGAAAACAAATTTAATGAATTCAAAAAGGAAATGAAGTTTAAAGCATCTCTGGAAGAGCTTGACAGTATTTTCAATGTAAAAGACGGGGTACTAAACACAGGTTACGTCAGTGAGCAGCTTGGAAGACAGATATCATGGAGAATAGTCGAAACCCTTAACGGATGGGCTAATTACCTGCACAACCTTGTAATGCCTATGCCCCATAACATGGTTTCAAATACAGAAAGCCAGCTTTTTAATGACAGTGAAAAAGAAGACCTTATGCAATTAATGAATACTATTATGGCCCATAATTCTACTAATTCGCTGATAGGGCTAAAAAAAGATATGAAGATGCAGGCTGAATTCATAGATAATTCTGTAAATCTGTGGAAAGAAACAGTACAGCCTAAGTTGATTTCAACAATAGAGAAAGTAAATAATTACTGGAAAAGCAAGGCCTAAAAGATACTTATACCTTTCATTGCATCCTTTATGATATCTTTACAATTCTGCACAATCTCATTCTCCTGTGAGCAGGCCCTGTCTATTTGCTCCAGCCTGTCAAGTATCTGCATGTATATCCTTATGAGATCACCTTCCAGAAAATTTGTGTTTTTTAGTATCTGCAAAAACCCTTGTCCTTCCATTGCAGGTTTAATTATTGCGGTTACTTTTGGAATATTATTAACCCATTTTGCTTTGGGAAAACTCGATTGCAGATAGTTTTTTAATTCATACACATCCTTATCAGGGAATCTTTTAAAAAATCTGGTCATTTTTCTTTCCTCAAAAACTAAAGCACCCAGTATCAGAAGAAGCCGGTACTCACTCAGCTTAAGCTCACTAAAAAATATTTCAGATATTTCGAGCTCATTTGAAAAGATTTTGGCTGCAAACCTGCCCTTTTGCGTGAGCTCCTGATTAACAATATATCCCTTCTTCTCAAGAATAGAAACAGCCTTTTGATACCTGGCCCTTATATTATTTAGCATATTTATATCATCAATTTTACCCTTTAGTTCCTGGTATGTATAAAGGTTCAAAGTAAGAATCTTTTCAATTTCCTCTTGCGTATGCATCTCAATCATATTTAATATGGTGTTATAGGAGAGCTTGAACTGGCTGTTAATGGGCATCTTATCCTCTTTTGTAAATGACGCAATTTTTTGCAGGTCATCACCTTTTCTTACAACACCTATACCAAGGCCTTTCTCGTCAATGCCTCTTCTTCCGGCGCGGCCGGTAATCTGAAAGAATTCCTTGGAATTTAGAAATCTAAAGCCCTCATTGGTGAATTTTCTAAGAGAATCAAGACACACACTTTTTGCAGGCATATTTACACCTAAAGCAAAAGTTTCGGTAGTAAAGAG
Organism: Candidatus Nanoarchaeia archaeon; assembly: GCA_048618745.1. Classification (GTDB taxonomy): domain Archaea; phylum Nanobdellota; class Nanobdellia; order Woesearchaeales; family DSVV01; genus CAZBGG01. The sequence goes on along the minus strand of JBMCCQ010000042.1, from coordinate 1,428 downwards.
AACTTTCACAAGACCCCTTGCAAAAAGCTTTTCAACTATATGCTTTGCATCAGGAACGAGCCCTGCATGATGGAAGGCAACTCCTTTTAAGAGGCATTTTTTAAGAATAAGGGTTGAGCGCAGACCCAGAATCTCTTTTGAAACACCCGCGAAGAATTCAGAAGTTATTTTTGCTACCTGCTGCTTTTCTTTTCTGTTCAGAAAATCCTGTTTTCTTGCAAGATTCTGAGCAAAATCCTGGGTTTTCAGACGGGAAAAAACAAAATACAGGCAGGGAAGCCAATCCGTTTTCAACTCTCGAATAAGGTCACGATAATCAGCTCTTTTTGGCTTTTTTGGCTTTCTTTTTCCCTTGAATAATTCCTCATACTTAGGATACTTATCCAGGCTTTTTTTTTCTTTGATATCATTTAGGCTGCAGATGCCTAGGTCAGCATCGTAGAATTTTATTTCCAATGGGACAGGTCTTTTGGAATACTGGACAATCTCAACATTATGGTTTTTTATTTTGCCAAGCCAGCCTGCAAATTCGTCCGCATTAGGAATAGTTGCAGAAAGGCAAAGGAATCTTAGGTTATCGTCACTAAAAATTATTGACTCTTCCCACACATGACCCCGCTCCGAGTCGCCAATATAGTGAATCTCATCCATTATGACATAACTAACATTATCAAGCATCGGGTCTGAAATTATTGCCATATTCCGGTACACTTCAGTAGTCATAATAAGAACCTGTGCAGAGGGATTCTGCACTATGTCGCCAGTTATCAGGCCTATTTTATCTTCACCATAATTGTTGCAGAAATCAAGAAATTTTTGATTTGAAAGGGCTTTTACAGGTGCAGTATATATTACCCTGCTCTCTCCTTTTAATTCACGGTCTATTATAAAATCAGCTATTAAAGTTTTTCCCGAGCCGGTGGGAGCTGAAACTATCACAGAGTTATTATTTTCAACAGCAGTTATTGCTTCTTTCTGAAAATCATCAAGCTTAAAACCTTTAAATTCCATTTAATATAGCGACAACAGGGGTTATAAAAAGATTTGGGTTTGAGCAACATATTCCTAAATTCTCAGAACCTCGTTTCCCAAATAAGAAACAAAGCATAAGTGGATTCCATGAGATAGTTTGGGCCGTTATTTTAGAGAATGCTTTAAGTTTTCTGCAAAAGATTTTGCCCTCTTCAAATCCATCTCATTTGGTCTGCCTTTACTAACCCCACCAATAAATTTTAGAATGCCATAGGTATCAAAACCCTTACAGTTAAATTCCCCCACAATAACAGCATCCTTGAGTTTTCTTCTCAGTGAGGTATGAAAATGAAACGCCAGATTGGTGATGTTAAGAAAAAGATTAAATGCATTGCTAATCCCTGAAGTTGAGAAAATAAAAATTCTTTTGTTTTTAAGGGTTGGCATTTTATCGGC
>JBMCCQ010000041.1:0-7716 GCA_048618745.1 Candidatus Nanoarchaeia archaeon | reverse complement strand
TTCATAAACAACATTTAAATATCTGAAAAATCTTTCCTAGAATATGAGGGAATATTACAGGCGAAATACAGCACTTTTACTTATTCTGTTACTGGCAGGGTTTTTGATTATTGCGTTCTGGCCTTATGTAAATGGAATATTTGGAGCCCTTATACTATTTGTCCTTTTTAACCCTCTTTATAAGAGACTAAATTCCTGGCTAAAAAATAAAACAATTTCTGCCCTCCTCATAATTTTTTTAAGTATATTAATAATTGTTATCCCGCTTTCCATAATAATTATTGCAAGCTTTGGCGAGGTACACATGGTTGTTTCAGAGGGGCAAAAGCTGATACAGGAGTTTGAAAGCCTGGAAACAATTGACAGCTACATTGGAAACGTTAATCTTGAAAGATTGATACAAACACAGATTTCAAACACAGGTAGTTTTATACAGGGGTCATTGGCATCTGCTATCAACAGGGTTACCTCCTTTATAATTAACTTAATAATTTCCTATTTCCTGCTTTTTTATATGTTTTTGAATTCTGAGAAACTTCCATCTATTGGTTATGATTGTATTCCCTTTAATCAAAAAAACAGCAACCAGCTTATTGAAGAGTTTGGAAATGTAACACGCGCAGTAATTATAAGTACAGGCGCAATTGCAGTTGTTCAGGGTGTCTTATTGGGCGTTGGACTTTCCATATTTAGTGTTCCTGGAGCAGCATTATGGGGTCTTGTAGGGATAATACTTTCATTCTTGCCGGTAGTTGGAATACCAATTATCTGGATTCCGGCAGGGATATACAAAATTTTAATGGGAGAGCCGGGAGCAGCTATCGGAATATTTGTGGTGGGCCTGATATTAAGCAATGCTGATAATTTTATAAGGCCTGCATTACAAAGAAAGGTTGGGAAAATGCATCCGCTTATATCATTACTCGGAGTTTTTATTGGGCTTCCATTTTTCGGGATAATGGGATTAATCATAGGCCCATTGCTCCTGTCATATTTTTTCCTTGCACTAAAGATGTTTCAGGAGGAATATATAACTAAATGATATCTAAGTGAGGTGAATTATATGGTAAGCCATGATGAAAAAACAATGGGTATGCTTGCGCATCTGCTCGCAATATTTTCAGGCTTTATTGGGCCGCTGATTTTGTATCTGGTTACAAAAGATAAAGGAAAATTCTCCAATGAGAATGCAAAAAATGCCCTTAACTTCACGATAAGCATGGCAATTTATACAATTTCTGCTGTGTTGTTGTCGTTTACAATAATTTTGATGATAATTACAATTCCTGCATTAATTGGGCTAAACATTTTTGCGCTTGTAGTTGAGATAATTGCAGCCATAAAGGCGTATGAGGGAGTAACTTACAAGTATCCGCTGGCAATACCATTTATCAAGTAGTCAACCAACCTGTGTTGCTCGGAAAATATTATGTTTTTTTCTTATTATTTTTGCAAGACAGTTTTTCTTTTTTTTAACATCAGTAATTTCAATTACCCTGTCTCTTGCTACACCTAGAATTTCGTCATTTCTTCTCCCCATTGAAACATATTCACATTCCACCACTTCTTCTTTTTCAAATGGGGGGGGCAGAGTTTTGGTTTTGTGTATACCAAAATCAGTTGCAGAGTAAACAAGTTTAATGTTATGCTTTTTCTCAAGCACCTTTAGCTTTTCATAAAAGTCACTCATTGAAATTCCTTTTATGGGATTTTTACCATGCTTGTAGCGCAGGAAGTTTTGTATGCCAACTGGAATTTCAATTTTTTTTGCAAATTCAATTAGTTCTTCAATGTCCTTATCATTAATCCCCGGTAGAAATAAGGGTGCTATTATTACCCGGCCTTTTTCTGCAATATAAGATATGATTTCTTTTAATTTTTCAGCAGGGTAGTTGCAGCCGGCAATTTCCTTTGACTTTTCTGGGTTAAGAGAATCAATGCTTATATTAAACATTGTAATCCCTGCATTAATAAGCTCATCAGCCTTTTGTTTTGTTAATAAGACAGCATTAGTATCAATTGAAATTCTTTTTACTGCCTCAATTTTTGAAACATCCTGAACAAGTTCAGTTAATGGAGCATAAAGAAGCGGCTCACCCTGTGGATTTATGTGTATTTCAATATCTTCATCCTGCTTAAATTCAATCAGTTTTTGCAGTTGGGCTACCAGATAATCTTTTTCCACAACATAATCAACAGCCTTTTTTCCACCCTCATTAAGAGAGCAATAAATGCAGTTCAGATTACAGGCTGTATTAGACCGAAGCTCAATTAAATTGGTGTTCCTGTCGACAATTCCAAAGTAGCTTGTCCCAATAAGAGGAATGCCTGAATTTGAGTGAATATATACTGTTTTCCTACCGGTTATTGTATTTGTTAATTCATTAAATCCCCTTGAAAGCAGCCTTGAAAAATCTCTCTCCACCTTTTTGCCCTCATCAAAAAATATTTTACCTTTTTCTACCTTATAAGGGGATATTTTATAAAGATTTGAGCTATTCATATCAAAATAATAATGCTTTAAAAAGACTGCCCTTACAATATCTCCCTTATCCACAAATTTTATGTCTTTAAACCCGAACTCAAGCATAATCAACTGAATTCTATGCTCTTTTATAAATGATTTCGTTTTTTACCAGGGATATAAATGCAAAAGAAATTTATATGCAAAGCAATTTGCAGGAAATTATGGAAGAGGGCCAGGAAATGACCATCAATTACGAGACAGTATATGAACTGCTCAGAAGAGAAAAAAGCAGGGAAGAGATGCAAAAACTGCCTGAAAATTTTGTAGAGGAGCTTGCAAAATATGTGCAGTGGCTGGGAACAGAGGTAAATAAGAAAAAAAGGGACATTGATTCCTTTTCAAGCGATGAGATTAGGAGAGAAGAGCAAAAGTATTACAATATGCGCAGGGTGATCTCTGAGTTATATGAAAAAAGGGAAAGAAAGATTATCAATATGGCTATTACCAAGTCAAGAACTAATGCCAAGCTCGCTGATGTTGCAAACCTGCTCGATACAGAAAAAGAGCTTTTTAATTCTTTGGTTGAAACCCTTAACCTTTACAGGAAAAAAAGTATGGAAGAAATGCTTGGAAAAAAGAAAAAAGAGCAAGAAGGGAAAACACAAGAGAGTAACCCACAAGGAAAAAGAATGGTAAGGTTTTTGTCGGCTGTACCAAAATTTTATGATAAAGAGATGAATGTGCTGGGGCCTTTTGAGCCCGATGAGATTGCAAGCCTTCCTCCTGAAATTACCGATATTCTTGTAAAAAAGGGAAGGGCTGAAGAAATTAACGGCCAATCCTGAAAATTTTTAATCTATACCCGGAAAATTCTCAAAAAAGCAATAGTAAAATTTTTTAAGAATAATATCTCAATAGTAAACTGCATGAGAGCTAAAAATATTAGGAATAAGCTCAGAAACTTATTTAATAAAATTGGCAATAAAACCAACCGGTTCAGAGACAGCTCAGGAAGGGTCTTCAGGCAATACGCAACCAACTATGCCGACTGGTTCAGCCAGCGCAAGGACAGGTTTAAAAAATATGCAAGAAATACTATAGCTGCAGGGGTTATCGCCTCAGCAGTTGCATCAGGAGTTTTCTTTACCAATTATTTTAACAACAAAGATAAAATGTATGCGTTTCAGGAGCAAAGAGATGCCTATGTTGAGATGATGGAGACACGAAAGACAAGCTATAATACAGACGACCTCTCGGATATGATAAATGAATTCCGCTCACAAAAAGAAAACATCAATTCTCCGCAAGACACTTATACTGTTGAAGAAGGTGATTCATTAAGTGCAATTGCTATGAAGCTTAATCAGACTGATAGCCTTAGCTGGGCGGAAAAGACCATTAAGGGAGAAAAGCTTGAAGGCCAGGAGAAAAAGGTTTATGATACTTTCACCACACTTTGCAAAAAAGCCGGAAAAGAGAATTTGTTCACAAAAGAAAATCTTGCCAAATACGGCCCACAAAAGGGATATCCTACTAAGGGCCCAAATTATATATCCAAAAACCATGGTGATATAAATATTGAAGAGACTGCTTTCTATCAGGAAAAAGAAGAGAAGTATAAAAAAGAGATGAGAAACCACGAGCTTTTTATGAGCAAATTGCGAAACATCCAGGAAAAACAACAGGAAATGCAGGAAGAGAGACAAAGAGAACATAAAATGTTTGAGGAGAAAAAAGCCGACCTGGAGGAGAGGCTGAAAGGATTAAAAGACAACTGGCATAATTTAGGATGGGGCATATTTTTTTGTGTACCTCCTCTAGGTGCTGCAGCAGAGTATCTGAGGCGGAAGAAAAGATTTACGACACAAAGGGCCAGAACCTATAACCCAGAAGGTGGTGGTAATCCTGGGGGAGAAGATGAGCCTATTGATGTTGAATTCACTGTAAAAGAAACCAAATATGAGCCATTTGATGATAAAAAGGCAAAGCCAGACGCGTCAAATTATAAAACAGGCCCAAACCAGCAAAATGAGGAGGGGGTTAAAGCTGGAAACTACAATAAAGATGAAAATCTTGAAGAGAAAGTTACTGCTAAGAAAGAGCATAAAGATAATAAGAGAGCCCCATTTTCAATTAAAAATCCTTATAAAGGTGAAATTGATAAAAAAAGAGCTGAAAAAAGGCTGGCTGTTTATGAGGCTTATAACAGGCTATGGCACGATAAATATTCAGAAAACGGGGCAAGAAACACTAAATCGATAATCCAGGAACTTGAGAATGACTTTGGCATTTCTAAAAGCACCATCTATAATTATGTGAACTGGGTGGACAACCGATTATGCTCAAATGACAAAGACAATATTACAGATTATGTACGAAGCAGGGCAAAGCAGGCAATTTATAAAATAGATGAGATTGACAGGGCTCTTAGCATAATGGAAGAACCAAGCACCACAAAACAAAGCAGTAAGAACAGGAGTGGAGCTTATGTCAGGGAATACTCTATCAGGCCATAAAGTTTTTAATAGATAACATTTTTTCTTTTAATTAATGGAGGTAATTGAAGCGATTAAAAAAAGAAAGAGTGTAAGGAAGTTCAAAAAGGAAGAGGTTCCAAAAAAACTTCTTTTAAAGCTTGTTGAGGCTGCGAAGTATGCACCTTCAGGAAAAAACCTGCAGCCGTATAAATTTAAAATAATTACCAAACCAAAAGAGAAGCAATTACTTAAGCAAAATCCCATCTTTTTACAGGAATTTGTTAATTCTGCTCCAGCAATTATCCTATGTTGTTATATGCCAGATGAGTATGTTAAGGCAGGCTATGGTGGTAGCTTTGAATATAATAAAAATAGATGTTTAACGAGCCTGGCAATAGCTTCTCAAAATATTATATTAAGAGCTACAGAGCTGGGTCTAGGCACCTGTTACGTTGGTGATATGAACACAGGGATGGTTAATGAACTCTTTATGCCACCAGCCTGCTATGTGGCTTACGCGATTTGTGTTGGATACTCAGATGATGGTTCTTCGCAAAGACAAAAAAAAGAGGTAAATGAGCTTCTGTTATGATACTAATTCTTTTAAAATCCGTTATATTTATAAATAACCTGTTTTTTTTGGGCTTAGGATAAAAGGGTTTTTACTATGAAGATTCCAAAATCAGTCAAAAGGTATTGCGTGTACTGCAAAAAGCACACTGAACAGAAAATAAGCCAGGCCAAAAAAGGTAAAGCCAGCTCACTAAGCAGGGGCTCAAAATACAGGGCAAGAAAAAGAGGCCTTGCAAGAGGTCTAGGAGGCCAGGGCAGGTATTCAAAGCCAGCAGTAACCCAATTCAAAATGACAGGAAGCAAAGTGACTAAAAAGACCGATCTTAGGTATGAATGCAAGGAATGTCATAAAAAGATGGTCCAGCCCAAAGGCATAAGGGCCAAAAAGGTTGAATTCATATAATACTTTCGTATTCTTTCCCACAATTTATGTTGGGGCTACCAAAAAAAATAAAAAGAATAACTGGGTTTGTAATAATATGTGGAAAAAGCTAGTAAACTCTTGGGATGTAGTTGTATATGAGCGTAAATACAAGGAATTTACGGTTAATATAGAGGCCAGACTGGGCGAGAGCAATAAATGGCACATCTTTAAAAAATACAGCGGCCCGGGAAATCTAAACCATATAGAGCATTATGTTGCAAACTCAGCAGATGAGCTTCGCTTTGTGCTTAAAAAACTAATGAAAAAAAGCCTTTCTACCAAAGAAATTGAAAACATTAAGCTTTCCAAAAGCAAACAACCAAGACTAAACCTAAAGAGAGACTTTAAGGAATACGGCATGGAGAAGTGGAAGTTTTCAGTGGACGGCAATAAAATGACTAACCTAGTATTCATTAAGTTTGATGAGGTTGTGGAGCTTGATGTTGTGCTTCATGAGACTTACAAGGAAGCAAAAGACAAAATAATTGAGGAACTGACGACAACCTTTAATCTGGATAACCAGGGCACAGATGTGGAAATTAATGTTTATTTTTACAATGACACTCACAATGATAATATTGAGCAGCAAAACAAAGATGTAATCGGGCGTGTGGAGATCGGCTACGAAATGGGAGATGAATAACTTTTTTATACTTGCACTAACTTTTTCTTAAAATATGGCAGATTACAGTAACAGGATTAAAGAGCTAGAAGATGAGTTTGCAAACACCAAATACAATAAAAAAACCCAGCATCATATTGGTCTACTTAAGGCAAAGATTGCTAAACTTAAGGAAAAGGAATCCTCCAGAGGCGGAGGAAAAGGGGGAGGAGAAGGATATAGTGTAAAAAAATCAGGAGACTCAACAGTTGTTCTTTTAGGCTTTCCTTCAGTAGGTAAGTCCACCCTTCTTAACGCATTAACGAATGCAAACTCAGAGGTTGCTGAATATGCCTTCACAACCCTTGATGTGATCCCTGGTCTTATGGAATATAATCATGCCAAGATACAGGTTTTGGATGTTCCCGGAATTGTTGAGGGAGCAGCGTCGGGAAAAGGAAGGGGGAGAGAGGTTTTGGCTGTTTTAAGAAGCGCGGATTTGGTCTTATTATTAGTAGATGTTAACCAGCCCCAGCAGTTTAACGCCTTACTTAAGGAGGTTTATGACTCAGGTTTAAGGCTGAATAAAAAAAAGCCTGATGTGGTTATTAATAAAACCTCAAAAGGGGGACTCTCTATAGGAAGCACGGTTAAATTAACAAAAATAAATAAAGCCACAATGGAGGCAATCCTAAAAGAATACAGGATAATGAACGCAGAAGTTGTGGTAAGAACTGATATAACCCCTGATGAGTTTATTGATGTTATTGAAGGGAACAAAAAATATGTAAGGTCTTTAACAGTTGTCACAAAAAAGGATATGATTTCTCCGGAAGAGGTTGAAAAGGTGGCAACTAGTGTAAATTCTGACCTGCAGATATCAGCACAGAGCGGAGAGGGGATTGAAAAGTTAAAGCAAAAAATCTATAATTCTTTGGGCCTTATGAGGGTTTATTGTAAAGAGGTTAATAAGGAAGCTGACCTCGATGAGCCTATGATTATGACAGAGAATTCAACAATAAAGGATATGTGTGTCAAGCTTCACAAGGACTTTTTAATGAACTTTAAGTATGCAAGAGTGTGGGGGGATTCTGCAAAGTTTCAGGGTCAGGTCTTTAAAAAACCAGGACATATGTTAAGAGATGGAGATATTGTTGAGCTGCACATAAAATAA
>JBMCCQ010000040.1:0-8345 GCA_048618745.1 Candidatus Nanoarchaeia archaeon | reverse complement strand
AGAGCCTTGGCAGGATAGTTAATTTTTTAAATATGATATCGTTCCCTTAAATTGGAGCAAAATGGAACAGCAAAATCAAAAAAAGGAACAAATACTTTATCTGAATCCGAAACTATACCCGCTTGACGTGGTATATTCTGCAGCCTACCTTTTTCTGGATAAGGCATTCATTAGTTTGGATGGTGATCCTGAAAGAAACATACAGGTACGAATTGCCCCAAGAGAGGAGATTAATTTAAACGATGTTGTGGGGGCATTTAAAAATGAACTAATAAATTATGGCGAATATAAAATCAATTTTCAACGAAATAAAGACATAAGAAACCTTATTGTTCAAAAAGCCCTTGTTACAAACGACCCAACCCTAGAGACCAAAAGCTTAAGCCAAGATGTACCCAAGGACCCCGAAGACATGAGCGAGGAGGAGTTGGGGATCACCAAACCCTGGGAAGAGGAAGGTGAAGAAGATTACGTTGAGGACCCGCTGGGCATTGCAAAAACATGGGAAGAGTCATTTGGCGAAGAGGATGCAGAAGAAGACGAAGAGCTTTTTAAAGATACACCAGAAAAAACGGATTCTGATAACCAAAATGGCTAACTTATATCTTAATAAAAAATTTTATCATAAAGATGCAATTGAAGAAGGTTTAAAAGATTTCTCTGAAATTGCGAAGGGGACAATACTTGATAATGAGTACAATATAGAGCTGCAACCTTTTAAAAAAATTTCCAATTTAGAAGAAGAATTTTCAAATTATGTGCTTGGTCTCATGAAAAACAGGGGCCTTGATATGGAAAAAACTCCTGAAACATTCCTGGGAGAAGGCGTTTCTGAAGAAGACGAAGCACAAACTGAAATTGATAAGGAATATATTAAAAACCACTGCCGCTCCAAAAAAATGGGTGAGCAATACCTGATTACAGCAGAAACAGGCGACTGGGTTTTTCTTAATAAAAACGAGTATTTACTATTTACACAAAATCGCGCTGAAGAGGATGAAGGGTTGTTTAAAAAGCTCCTTAATAATAACATTTTAATCGATAAAAATAATCTAACTCACTCAATTGAGACTTACAAAAACAAGAAGGATTTTATTTGCCAGGGAACTAGCCTGCATATTGTTGTGCTTACTCTCCGCTGTGATATAAAATGCCAGTATTGCCATGCAAGCTCCAAACCATTAAACAAGACAGAGTATGACATGGACAAAGAAACTGCAAAAAAGGTAGTAGACAGAATTTTTGAGTCCCCCTCAACCCATATAACAATTGAATTTCAGGGGGGCGAGCCCTTATTAAATTTTGATGTGCTTAAAGAGATAGTTGAATATGCTAGGGAAAAAAACAAGAGCCATAAAAAGACACTAAAATTCACGGTAGTAACCAACTTAGTAAACATGGATTCAGAAAAACTAAATTACTTAACAGAAAACAAAATAAACATTTGCACATCTTTAGATGGGCCACGAGAGCTACATAATAAAACAAGGCAATGTTATGACAATGTAATTAATTGGATAAAGGAAATAAAGAAATTACATGATGCGGGGAAAGTCTCTGGGCCTCCGCACGCATTATTAACTGTCGCAAGGGCGCATCTAAGCTATCCAAAAGAAATTATTGAAGAATACATTGAGCAAGGCTATGACAGAATACATTTAAGGGCAATAAACCAGCTGGGGGATGCCAGAAATAAGCTTGATGAGATATATTATTCTATCGAAGAATTTTTGGATTTCTGGAGAAAGGCAATGGATTATATCTTGGAAAAAAACAGGAATGGCCAGTACTTTGTGGAAAGAAAAACAAAAATCATTCTAAAAAAGTTATACAATAAACACGATCCTAACTTTCTGGACTTGCGTAGTCCTTGTGGTGCAGTAATAGGGCAATTGCTTTACAATCATAATGGAAAAATTTATACTTGCGACGAAGGACGGATGTTAGGAGAAGATGACTTGTTTTGTATAGGGACAGTTGACCAAAATTACAGTGAATTTACTACCAATTCCACATCTTGTGCAATAATTGCTGCCTCTGTTAATGACACACATTATTGCGACAAGTGCGTATATAAGCCGTTTTGTGGTTTGTGCCCAGTTCTTAATTATGCAACCAGCGGCTCACTTGTATGCAATGTCCCTTCAAGCGACTGGTGCAAACTGCATTATGCACAATTTGAATATGTTTTTCAAAAGCTGAGAGAACCGGAAAACAAGAAGGTTTTTGATAGCTGGGTTAAGGACCAATATTAATTCTGCTGTTGGTTTTTTGTGTAGAACATGATTAAAAAATCCACATCTTTTCACCCCACATATTGGAACAAAAAGGGCAAACATTAAACTACAAATAATTCAACCCCCTATAAATTGTTGATAAATAAAAACCAATTTGATTAACTTCAATAGTTTTGTTGCAGTTTTGATGAGTATGATTCGATAATTGAAGCCAAATCATAACAAAAATTTATTTTCTTAGTAATTTTTTCGTCGGTGAGCGCCATTTTGTATTTGTGCTGTAAAAAATATTCTCTTTCGGGAGCATTTAGACCACAGCCCTCCAGATAGCAGGGGAACAGGCCAAACAGCAATTTTCTTGAATATGCTTCCGCAGCACCTGACAAATTGAATTTTTTGGTGTTTTTTTCTAATGGAAGTATGTCATGGAGGGGCTGGATACAATACGAGACTTGATAATTTCCAGGATTTATTTTAAAATAAAGCGTTGCTTCAATCGCGCTTCTCCTTCCCGTTGCCTTTAAACCCAAGACATGAGCCACATCATCAACTATAATAGAGGTTATATTCAGCCTTTCAAGAGCTTCTGCCATGGGTCTGCCAAAACTTTTAGTCATACTGATTGCTTCCAACACAGAGAATTCGCTTTCAAGTGTCATTTTCTTTATCTATATCAATGATTTGCCGGTGCACATAGGGCTTTGTTTTATATGTTTTTATCCTTTGAAGCCTTTTAATTTTATTGGCCAGGCGTCCTGTGGCTTCTGCCAAACTTTTGGCTGTCAGGTAATCCTCGTCTGTTTCTTGTTTTTCCTCCAAAAGCATGGTGGAGTAGCCCAGAACTACTTGCAGGTCCTGGTTGGTTTCATGTATAATCCCCCCTATTGTTTCAAGGGCCGCTTCAAACTTAAGGGCATTATTGTATTCAGTTAGGTCTTTGGTAGTTCCAAAAAAGCCGTACATTGCGCCCTCCAAATCATAGGCGGGTTTAATGGTTGTGTTAATTTCAATTTCCCTGCCGTTTCTTTTTCTTAATTTCCATCCATGGGCTTCACGCGGAGTCTGTGTTTTGTAGACCTCATTAAAAGTTTCATATACTTCCCTAACATACCTCTTATCGCAAAAGTTAACATAATTCATTCCAATAAGCTCTTCAAGAGAAACGTCCAGAATCCTGGCCAACCCTTCATTAGCAAACATAATATTTCCCTGAAGGTCGGCTTCATAAATTCCATCATCAATATTTTCAACAATATTCTTAACCCTTTGTTTAACTCCTTCAAGCTCTTTTTCTTTTCTTTTTTGCTCTGTTACATCCTCGCAGACAAGATAAAGGTCGGGGCCTTCAAGCGCAACCTTTGCACGAAGAGTTTTTAGATTATTGTTTTTATCATAAATCCTGTATTCAACGGTTCCAGAAAGAGTTTCTCCCGCGCCTTTGGACAACCCTTCATTAAGGATAGAGACAAGCCTGTCCCTATCTTTGGAGTACACCAAATCAAAGGGGTTGGTTCCAACAAGCTCGTTTTCTGAATAGCCCAAAATTCTTTGGTGGGCACAGTTTACACTAAGGTATTGGCCTTTGACTGCATCAATATGAGCAACAAGGCTGTCAGTTAAATCCAGGACCTTTGATAACGTTGCCATACCGACCAAAAGTGTCTGGCGTATTTAAATATTACTGTTTGGTGGCGACAAATTGTGCTGGTAAGGGGGGCAAAGGCCATTTAAACTTAAGAAAACGACAAAATAAAAGGCATACTGCGCTTTCCAAACGGCTTATTTGATAAATCAACAATTAGATTTATATACAATATCATTCCTTGTTATGTCATGAAAATTAAAAAACTGCAAAAGAAACTGCGTGAAAAAAACATCTCATGCATTATTCTATCAGGTCTTTCAGAAGAGACCGCACTAAACTATCTTCTGGGATTTGTTGCTGAGAGGTGTTTGCTTATCCTTCCGAAAAAGGGAAACCCGTTCATGGTGGCGCCAAAAATGGAAATCCCCCATATCAGGAGCAAAACAAACTACAAAGTAGTGCCATTTGACGAGCCGGCAGATATAACCCTCAAAAAGGCCGTAGGCAAACATAAGAGAATTGGTATAAACAAAAACATAATAACAGTTAAGGAGTTTGAGTGGCTTAAACGCGTTTTCAAAAACAAATCATTTGTTGATATTTCTTCCGTTTTATATGAGCTAAGGGCTGTAAAAAGCCAAAATGAGATTAAGATGCTAAAAAAATCCGCACAAATTGCAAGCAAAATAATGAGGGAAACATTTGAAAGCCTTGCTCTATTTAGAACAGAGGCAGAAATTAAAAGATTTATGATGAAAAAAGCGGCGATGTTCGGCTGTGAGATGGCATTTGACCCATTGGTTGCATCAGGAAAAAACACAGGGTTTATTCATTATTCTGAATGTAATAAAAGGATTAAAAAGGGTTTTTTTTATGTTGATTTTGGCGTAGATTATAAAGGATATAAATCCGATATTACAAGAACAACCTACATTGGAACCCCTTCAAAAAAAGAGAGGGAAATTTTTAATTCCCTGTCCCGAATCCAAAGAGAAACCATAAAGTTGGCAAAACCAGGGGTAACGTGCTCAGAGCTCGACCAACATGTAAGAAGGAGACTTGGAGATTTCAGCGCCAACTTTACTCATGCTCTCGGCCACGGGGTGGGCCTGGAAGTCCATGAAGAGCCGATTATAAGCAGCAGAAGCAAAACAAAACTTAAAGAAGGCATGGTGATTACAATTGAGCCGGGAGTATATTTTCCGGGAAAGTTCGGGATGAGAATTGAAGACACAATTGTAATTACAAATACCGGGGCGAAAGTTTTAACAACTGCTCCAAAAAACCTTATTTAGTGATTCTTATGGATGAAAAAAAATTTGAAGACGCAGTTAAATATTATCAAAAGATGCTGGGCAATGTTAATGGCAAAAATTTTCTTGTTGTACTAGGGCTTCATGACAGGGAGGCGTTTTACTCTATTGCGCCCCTTTCCAGAGCAATACATGAGAAAGGCGGAGAAATTCATGTTGCAATATTTGATGGGCACTCGCAACTTATGGAAACTCTTCTAAAAATATGGAAAGTTCATAAGGCTTACAAAAACAAAGAAAAAAGCGGGGCTGTGGATGCATTCAAAAAGTTTATAAGTTTTGCATCAAAAAAAACGGGTGAAAACCTCGAAAAAATATTTGGTGCACCAAACTACATTCTCAGAGCAGGTCAACGTGGTTTTACTGGAAGCATTCTCCTTGAATATAAAACAAAATGGGTAAAATTAAGAAAACAAAAAACATTATCAAAGGCTTGTGAAAAAATATGGAAGCAGGTATATAACCTTAAACCTAACGAAAGGGTTGCAATTGGTTTTGAAACAATCCCATCAAAAAAGATGCTTGAAAAACCGCTTAAAGATTACCTTGACTCTTATTTAATTGTGCAGGGAATGCTAAAAGAGGCGTTAAAGCTTACTGAAAAGATAAGCCTTAGCACGGCATCCCCCAGGTATTCGATGCTAAAGCCAATGGAAAAGATTTCAGATTTAAAAGCCACCGTTTTGGGTTGTGAATTAAGTAAAAATTCCAATGAAGCTGTGTTCAGGAGATGGAAGAATTTTTCCAGATTTATTGGTGCAGGGAAAATAAAACATAATAGCGCGGCGTTTTTTGTTGCGGGCAAAGGCTACCCGGGAAAACACGTATTTGGCCAGGCAATCGGCTACCCAACTCCAAACAAAAAAAGCAGGTGGCAGTCCCCTGGCGGCATTGTGTATCAGCCCCCCAGCGCCCCACAAACAAGACACGACTCCAGAAAACCAAAAGCGAGAATTGCATTTACTGAAACGCTGCCTCTCGAAGTGTTTATCGACACCAATAACATTAACTGGATGAAGATGAAAGAAAGAAATGATGCTTTAGCAAGGGTTGCAAGAAAAAATGAAAGGTTTGTTGTGAAATCAAACATAAGGGGCAAGTATAAAACCAATTTTGAAGTAAATATTGTTAAAAAAGACGGAACAAAAAGAGAACCATTAACTTCAGATGTTGATACAAGAAACATACTTGATAAAGAGCACTACAAAAAAACAAAAATCAAGGCAGGGACAATGGGCAATATCCCGGGAGGGGAGATGTTTATAACCCCTGAAGATGTAAAAGGCACAATTGTTGGTGATGTGGTTATAAATATTGATGAAAGCTACTCCCTAAACCCAAAGAATCCGATGATAATTGAAGCAAAAAAAACTGGATACAAAATAGTAAAGGGGCCAAAAAGAATTCTCGAGATATTTAACAAAAAGAAAGAAGAGGCAAGAAAACTGCTCCGTGCACAAGCCAAAATTATGCCCAAAAAAGTAATTGATTTAAAGAAAAAAAATTTCAATGGAATTGGTGAGTTTGCAATTAACACAAACCCTAAAGCCAGCGTGTGTGATTATTTGATTGTTAATGAAAAGATTGCAAACATGATTCATGTGGCTTTGGGTAGTGGATTTGAGGAAGATAAAGTCACAGAATACCACTCTGATGTTGTCATTGATGCACCCAGGCAAAAACTTGACATATATGCTCTTGACATCCACGGAAAGAAGACGTATGTTATGAGGAAAGGAGAACTAATACTCTAGGAGATATACGAAATATTTAAAAAACATGTTTGATTTCGCATAGATATGGACAGCGAGTACGAAGAAAGACTGGAGAACAGGATGGCGGATAAGGTTTCTGAGGATTCAAATGCACAAGAATCCCGTGTTGAGTGGGAAAACAGGATTCTCCGTGAGACAATAAATCATCTTCAAAGCGAGATAAACAAATATCGCCAGCCCGCCCTGATGGTTTGTGATGTTGTTGATGTTACAGATGAGAATGCAATTATTAAAACTCCTAACGGAAACAGGTTTATGGTTAATGTTTCTGCTGATTGTGAGCAACTGGGTGCAGGAGATACTGTGCTATGTGAGCAAAAAAACCTCACAGCTATAAAAAAGATTGATGTTAGTAAACAATTTAATGTTGAAAGCTTTGTAATTATTGAAAAACCGCAGGTCGACTGGCAAAATATTGGCGGATTACAACATAAGATTGAGGAAATCAAAGAGGTTGTTGAGCTTCCCTTAAAACAACCGGAATTATTTAACAAGGTTGGCATCACACCGCCCAAGGGTGTATTGCTTCATGGGCCCCCAGGCACGGGAAAAACTTTATTGGCAAAGGCGGTTGCTTCATCAACTAATTCAACGTTTATTGAAATTGTCGGTTCTGAGCTTGTCCAAAAATTCATTGGTGAAGGGGCAAAGCTTGTTAAAGAAGTTTTCCAGCTTGCGCGCGAGAAAAAGCCTGCAGTAATTTTTATTGATGAGATTGATGCGTTGGCTGCAAAAAGAGTAGAGATGGG
Source organism: Candidatus Nanoarchaeia archaeon (assembly GCA_048618745.1). Classification (GTDB taxonomy): domain Archaea; phylum Nanobdellota; class Nanobdellia; order Woesearchaeales; family DSVV01; genus CAZBGG01. The sequence continues at coordinate 686 of JBMCCQ010000040.1, read as the reverse complement.
AACAAGCGGCGAGAGAGAAGTGCAAAGGACTTTTATGCAGCTATTGGCAGAAATTGACGGCTTCAAACCACTCGGCAACATCAAACTAATCGGCTGCACAAACAGGATAGACACGCTTGACCCGGCAGTATTAAGGCCCGGAAGGTTTGACAGGCTCCTTGAAGTTCCACTGCCTGATAAGGAAGGGATAAAAGAAATATTCAAAATCCACACAAAAAATATGCAGCTTGATAAAAGCATAAATATGGACGGGATATGCCAACGACTTGAAGGATTCTCCGGAGCAGAGATACATGCTGTAACTACAGAGGCAGGATACTTTGCAATCAGGGAAAAAAGAGAGCATATCAAAGCAGAAGATTTCTTGAAAGCTATTAAGAAAGTAAAAAAGGAAGAGGAAGACAACAGCTTTAAGAATATGTTTGGCTGATTCTTGAAATTGTGCGGCGCTACCCAGTTACTTCCGTTCATCATAGCTTTTGGCTCAGTGGGTGTTCACTAGGATCATTGCACCTTTACACTTCCAAAGGGCGTTGCCTTAATACAAAAAATACGCACACCATTATAAAAGTTTGCATTAACAAATGCCAACAAAACTTAAAACTGGGCAATAAAACCCCTGATAACATAATTGCGCATGCAATTAGCTTTTGGCCAATATTTTTCTCATGAAAAAACTTTCCACC
>JBMCCQ010000039.1:0-8497 GCA_048618745.1 Candidatus Nanoarchaeia archaeon | reverse complement strand
CGCAAGCAGGTTTATAAGGGTGTCTACCCTTATGTGAAATTCCCGGCGGAGGCTTCGGTTTATTGTTTCTTTTTTGAGTATTTTTGTGGCTGAGCTTAGCGAATGCCGCAAGCAGGTTTATAAGGGTGTCTACCCTTATGTGAAATTCCCGGCGGAGGCTTACTTCTTTGAAAGTTTTAAGCGGGCGAAGTTTTGAAGATTTAGTCTGCAAATTCTATTGATGTTTTGTTTTTGGTGTTGAAAAAAAAAGGCCAAGAAGTGACCCTAAACTATTGGGGCTGAGCTTAGCTTCTTAGTTATGGGTTTTTTGCTAAAAAAAGTTTATCATAACATTATTTATTGAAGCTAAGAAATTATGTTTCAATCTTTTTAGAAGCCAGTTGCAAACCTTAACCCATGCTGTCAAGTACACTATGGGCATTTACTGAATTCATGTAAGGCTTTAGTTCTTTGAAAAGCTCAGGCCTTGAGGCGAGAAGCCTTGTTAAAAGCATCTCTTCTTCGGTTTCACTTACACGTGCAAGCCTGTCAGCTTTTACCAACCCGTAAGGATAGCCCAAGAATGCGGCATCATTAGAATACGAAGCGAGGACTCCCATCACTTTGCCAGCGTCATACATTTTGTCCTTTTCAATTTCCACAGAAAAAATATATTCACTTTGCGGGTGAAGTTTAACAAAGTATATTTCTGCATTGTGCTTTGTGGTATCAAAAGCAGGATAGTAGTACCAGCTATCTTTATCAGCTCTTTTTGCAAGTAACGATGTAAGTGTGTCTCCGCTTTCAGTTAATTTATTGCTTGTTTTTGACATAGCTGTAACCAGGACATTTTCTGAGCTGCACAGTTTTTGAAGCTTTTGGGTTTCATTAAAACTGGCATTCAGATTGCCATCCAGAATTATTATGTCTCCTTTTTCAAGCTCATCTAAAGTGTCATCTGCAAGCTCAATTTCCGCATATCTTCTTGCTGCATCAATCATCCTGGAGATTGGCATTCTCTCAGATGCGCTTGAATGCATTTTATTTAAAGAGTCAAGCTCAATTGTTTCCATTAGTTTTTTAGTATTCTTGCTTTTGAAAAAATTAGTAGTGTAAAAAATCCTGTTGTTATTCAAAACAGCCTTGGCAATAACAAAGAATTCATTGTTCAGGGTTTTAACAGTTTTTTTATTGTGCATAATAACTGATACCACTCTTATAAAGCCTGCGCAGACAGAAGGGCTCTTTAGAAATATGCAGCTTCCCCCATCAATGAAAGCTATGCGCTTAGTAGTCTGTGTAGGCGTCAGGTGATAAAAATTTTCAGTAGTAATGTTGTATCCTGGATATTCAAAAGAGTCTGCCTTGTCCTTTTCTGTTGCAATGCTGTTTTGCAGCTCACTAAATATTTCTTCCATTCTTTACAAGAAATTCTTACGCTTATATAAAATTTGTTTAAATATATTCGGTAGATATTTGTTTTGCAAAAATTTTACATATAGTTATTATAAACAAAAACATCAATAACAAAGGCGGCAGCCGACCTAAAGGTCGGACTCGTAAAATTATTCTCCACTTGTTCTGCGCCATTGTTGCTGTTTTTGTCTCATACAATCTTTTAAAATGCCATTTTTTATTGCAACCAATTTGGCACTATAAGCACCAGTAAAGTCATTTTTGCTCAGAGCTTCATCAGACCAAAAACCAATCTGCCAATTCACGCATCTACACAGCATTTCAGAGACTCCCTCTGCCCTCAAATTTCCTATCATTCGATAAATATAAAAAGAGGCCCTGAAATCTCACATTTAATGGGTTATGAATTAATTATTACCGAAAAGCCTCAGGCAGCAAACAAGATTGCAACATTTTTAGCTGACAACTCTCCTAAAAAGAAAAACATCAATAAGATTCCTTACTACGAGTTCAAAAGAAATGCCAAGGATATAATTGTTGCAAGCGCAGTAGGGCATCTTTATACTGTTACAGAAATTGAGAAAGGCTGGGAATACCCTAAATTTGATGTGCAGTGGATTCAAAGCAGCAAGGTAAACAAGCAAAGTGCCTATACTGGCAAGTATGTAACGGCAATAAGACAGTTAGTAAAGGATGCAGATGAAGTGACTGTAGCAACAGACTTTGATATTGAAGGAGAAGTAATTGGTTATAATATTGTAAAACACATCTGTAAAAGAAATGATGCCAACCGTATGAAGTATTCTACATTAACTAAAAATGAAATTATTGATTCTTATGAAAACAAAAGGAAAACTCTTGACTGGGGCTTAGTTAATGCAGGTTTAACAAGGCATGAGCTTGACTGGTATTATGGAATAAATATTTCAAGGGCGTTGACTTCGGCTGTAAAGGCAGCCGGAAGCTTTAAGATTCTATCATCAGGAAGAGTACAGGGCCCTGCACTAAAAATACTCTGTGAGCGGGAACGCGAAATCCAGGAGTTTGTTCCTGTGCCGTTCTGGCAGCTTGAGCTTAAGGGGATACTTAATGATGAAAAGATTACTGCCTTTCACAAAGAGGATAAATTCTGGGATGAAAGTAAGGCTGATGAAGTTTTAGAAAAAACAAAAGGGCATGACGGTGTTGTAAAAAATGTTAATTCTCACAAGTTTAAGCAGCCTGCACCTGCTCCGTTTGATTTAACAACACTTCAGACTGAAGCTTACCGCTCACTTCGGATTGCGCCAAAAGTAACACTTGACCTAGCGCAGGAGCTTTATATTGCAGGATTAATCTCATACCCAAGAACCAGCAGCCAGCAGCTTCCGGAAAATATAGGCTTTAAAAAAATCCTTAATGAAATAAAAAAGAACGGCAATTACAAGGCTCTGGCAGAAAAATTATTGCAAAAATCCCAGTTAAAGCCAAACAATGGCAAAAAAACAGACCCTGCGCACCCCGCGATATATCCAACAGGACAGCAGGAAGAATTAAGCGGGAGGAAAGCAAAATTATATGATTTAATCGTAAGAAGATTCATGGCAACATTTTCAGAGCCTGCTCTAAGGGAGACTATAACAATAACAATAGATGTAAATTCTGAAGATTTTATAGGTAAAGGTACAAGAACTGTTGAAAAGGGCTGGCACGAGTTTTACGGGCCGCATGTAAAAATTGAAGAAGAGACCATGCCTAAGGCAGCAGAAAAGGATCCTGTAAATGTCCAGAAAATCACAAAGCACAGCAAGGAAACACAGCCGCCGAAAAGATACACTCCTGCTTCAATTGTAAGAGAGCTGGAAAAAAGGAACTTAGGAACAAAAGCAACCAGGTCAACAATTATTGATAACCTTTTTGCAAGGGGGTATGTCCATGAAAAATCAATTACTGTAACTGACCTTGGAATGAAAACATGCAAAACCCTGGATACTTATCAACCTGAAATTCTCGACGAGCATTTGACAAGGGAGTTTGAAGAAGAGATGGAAAAACTTGAGGAAAATAAAACCTCAAAGGATGAAGTGTTAAAAAAGGCACAGGATTTTCTTGAAAAGACATTGAAGGATTTTAAAAGTAAAGAAGCAAAAATCGGCGAGGATTTAAAGCAGGCCAATTTTGATTCATTAAACGCCCAGGCGACTATTGGCGATTGCCCCAACTGTGAAGATGGTACAATTATGATAAAAAAAGGAAAGTTTGGAAGATTCCTTGCATGCAATAATTACCCTGAGTGCAAGACTACCTTTAATGTTCCAAACACCGGCTTATTAAAAGGACTCGACGAAAAATGCCCTGAGTGCGGCTATCCTATGATTTCTATACAACAAAAAGGTAAAGCCCCCCAAAAATTCTGCATAAATCCTGATTGCCCTACGAGAAAAACAGAAAGCGACAATCATAATGATGGTGAAAAAACTTATGCAGAAGAGGGCATGACATGCCCGGTTTGTAATGAAGGTCAGATGACTCTTAAGAAAAGTTTATATGGTGAGTTTCTCGCGTGCAATAAATATCCTAAATGCAAGACAATTATGCAGATTAAGGAGGGTAAAGTGAACACGACGCCTATTACAAAAAATGGCAATGGCACCAAAAAATCAAAGACTGCAAAAAAATCTTCTGCAAAAAAATCCACTAAAAAAATGACAAAAAAGACAACTTCCAAAAAGTCAACAAAGAAAACCACCAAAAAATCAACTAAGAAGTCAACGAAAAAAAAGAAGTCATAAATTTTCTAACTTTTCATAACTCTCTTTTCCTGATTCCATATTCTTTATCTTAAATTTTCCTGTTTTTATTTCGTCGTCTCCTACAAACACAACTCTTTTTGCATTAATCTGGTTGGCATATTTTAGCTGTTTTGCAAGACTTCTTTGCATTAAGTCAATTGCAACTGAGTACTTCTTCCTCAGCTTTGTTGCAATCTCAAAGGCTTTTTCTTTCTGCTCACCTGCGATTGCTACAAAATAGTCAATCTCTTTAGTATCTTTAGGAAGCAGATCCTTTTTTTCAAGGAAAAGTTTAACAGTAGAATAGCCTAGGCCAAAGCCGGTTGCAGGGCAGTTTTCTCCACCAAATATTTCAATCATAGTGTCATATCTTCCGCCGCCTGCCAGTGACCTGAACTCTTCATTTGTATCAAATATTTCAAAGACAGTGCCGGTGTAATAATCAAGGCCTCTTGCAACGCTTATATCAAATTTTATGAATCCATTCTGGACGAGTGTTATTATCTGTTTTAGCTCATTATAGCCTGCTCTTGCGATATCATTCATATCAAAACTTTGAAGGTCATCCCAGCTCAGCTTAAGGATTTTATTTATTCTTTTCAGGCCTTCGTCATCAACTCCAAGCCCCTTTAGCTCCTCTTTAAATTCTTCCCTACTGATTTTTTCCTTCTTATCAATTACTCTGATTACCTGCATCACTTTATCTTCTGTGACTGCTTCAAGCAAAAGCCCCTGGAGTAATTTCCTGTTATTTAGTTTTACGAAAAAGTCATCCTTGGTTAATCCAAGCCCTTTTAGAATGTCTATTGCAAGGTTAATTATTTCAGAATCAGCCATTTCATCATTGCTTCCCAGAAGCTCTGCATTAAACTGGAAAAATTCCCTCTCCCTTCCGGATTGCGGGCGCTCGTATCTCCAGGCTTTATTAAAAGAGTACCATTTAACCGGCTTTTGAAGAGCTTTTTGTCTTTGTACAAACATCCTTGCAATTGATGCAGTAAATTCAAACCTTAGGCCGATTTCCTCTTTTCCCTTCTTTTGGATCGGGAATATCTGCTGTCTTATCTCTTCTCCTGATTTTGCTGTTAAAAGTTCCATTGTCTCGATTGCAGGCGGCTCCACATGTGAAAAGCCGTAGTTTTCTGCTTTTGTTTTCAAGATATTAAATATAATGTCCTGTATTCTCTGCTCCTTAGGATAAAAGTCTGTTGTTCCCTTGATTTTTTTAAAAGCCATAATTTTTGGCCGGCAGGCATAATTTATATAATTTGCTGAAATGATTGGTATGGATGCTCAGATAAAGTTATGTTTCTTAGTGTGGACGAGGAGAAAGGGAATTTAAAAGGCGCAAATAACGAAAAATTTAAATATAAGTATTATCCTAGTATAGTAAAGTGTATATTTTTATGGTTGAATAACTCCTAAAGGAGGAAAAATAACGAGGTTGATATGATGTACAAAAAGAAAAAGGCAGAAATGGGCGTTGGCACATTAATTGTGTTTATTGCTATGCTTTTGGTAGCTGCTGTAGCGGCAGGCGTATTAATTCAGACCGCTACGTCACTGCAGGAAAAATCACTTGCTACCGGGCAGCAGGCGAGAAGTCAGATTTCAACTAATGCAAGAGTTGTTGAAGTCTCTGGCACAGATGGAAGGGATGGCAATTTGACAGATTTCCAACAGATAGTTAAGCTTTCACCGGGCTCAGACCCAATCAAACTTGACCAAGTAATATTTACATTTAATACAAAAGACAGTACTTCCACCCTTAAATACAGGGGAGAGGATAGTGTTTGTGAAAAAGATAATGAAGATGGATACAATACCTGGACTGAGGAGTATCCGGAAATTGTAAACACATCAACCACAAAATTGGAAGAAGATTATGATGATGATGGTGGTGACGATTCCATTTACCTTGGAGAAGGCGAAAACGCAACCTATGTTTATTTTAATCTCTCTGAAGAAGGGATTATAGGTCTTGATACAGGAATTAATTTTAGTGATGTTGGGTCAACAGGCCGGCAGGTTGATTATCACGGGGAGATTGAAGACGATACAGGAACTTACGCAGATATAAACATTTCAGGCAACCAGACAGAAAACGCCACCTTGGAGGACATGGTGGAGGTTGTACCATATAAGCTCGGAGAAGGCTACTTTAGTGTAGTTTATGAGCAGGTAGGAAACAACCATGTGCCTGGAAACCTGCAGAGAGGCGATATCATCAGGTTGTGTTATGAAGGACCCGAAGAAGTTACAGAAGACCAGCAGGTCAGGCTTAACTTCATACCAAAAATCGGGACACCAACACTTACACAGTTTGCAACGCCTGATGTAATCTCAACACAGAGGGTTTATCTGTATCCATAAAACCCCTGCCTCGTTATTTTTCCTTTTTTCTTTTACTTTCCAGTTTCATGGGCTGGTTATCTATTTTGTAAGAACTATAATTTCTCCGCTTTCATCAATATAGAATGAATGTTCAGCCTGGCTTATTTTCCCTTTTTTTGCTTCTACAAGAGGTGGATAGTCTTTAACATTTCCTGCCAGTTTTAGCTGTCTGAGAGCGAGCTTTAGCCTGCCTTCACTGTATTTATGGGCAAAGTGCCTTGTTGCAAAAGGGAGGCCGTTTTTAGAAGATATATCTTTTAGTAGTTTTCTTGCCCCCATGTCACGTACAGGTTTTTTGTCTGACTGGGAAAAAATGCTTGCCTCGCCCGATTCTTTTACAAGTCCTGAGCCGTCAGTTGCAAAGGGTTCTATTGCAAAGTACATTCCCTTTTTAAGAGTGGTCTCATCACCTGTGTTGTAGTTTGGTATCTGTGGCGGGCAATGGACTGTGAAGTAGTCAAGGCCGTGGCCTGAGAGGTTTTTAATGGGTGTGAAACCATAGCTGTTTATTGTATCCTGGATTACTTTTCCAATCTGTCCTAATGTTATCCCTTCTTTAAGAATTGCTGTTGCATTTTCCAATGCCTTCTCAGAGGCTTCAACAAGTTTCTGATTTTTGCCTGACAAATCAATTGTGTACGCTGAATCGCCAATTGCTCCATTGACCTGCACGCCTATATCAATTTTTACAAGCTGGTCTTTAAATGTAAGCTCATCACTCGGGAAAGGGGTGTAATGTGCTGCTATGTGGTCCATTGAGATGTTTACCGGAAAACCTATCTCTCCACCAAGCTCAATAATTTTTGCCTCAATTTTTTCTGCAACTTCTAAAAGTTTGGCTCCGGGTTTTACCAATGTTTTGGCGTATTCTCTTACCTGCGCAGTTATTTTGCCAGCCTTTACCCAGTCTTCATGTGCCATAAAAAGAAGGGTAGGGAATCTTTATTTATAATTATTACGCAACTCTTTTAAGCTATATTTATCGGGATTTTTTTATCTGTTTTTTGTGAGTTGATATATAATTAAGTTTGTAAAGCATTATACTGCCAACTATGACCATTATACCTGAGAGAATCTGGCCCATTGTCATCCAGCCAAAGAAAAATCCAAGCTGAGGGTCGGGCTGCCTTATGAATTCAACCAAAAATCTTAATATCCCATAGAGTAAGACAAAAAGCCAGAGTAATGACCCTTCCTGTAGCTTTTTTGTTCTTGCAAACCAAAGGGCAGAAAAGATTAGGATATTTTTTAATGCTTCTATTATTTGTGAAGGAATCCTGCACCCTTCAGGAGGAGAAGATAAGTATGGATTATTTTCATAGTTAATGCATAATGCTCCCTGCCAGGGTCTCCCGGGCAACTCCCCGTTAATAAAGTTCCCAATCCTTCCTAAGGCCAGGGCAATTGCGACAGGTATTACTGTAATATCTGCCATCTTGTAAAAAGAGATCTTTTTTTTACGGCAGAAGATATAGCCTGCAATTATTGCACCCACAAGACCCCCATGAAATGACATTCCTCCATCCCATATCATTAAAAGGTTCAGGGGGTTTTCAAGTAAAACCCACGGCACGTAAAATATAAAATAAAAAACTCTTGCACCAATTAAAAGACCTATTGCAAGATAGACAATGTAGTCGAGCACTTCTTCTTTTGTTAGCTTTATTTTTTTTTCTTTTACCAGATGCTTTAACAGAAAATAGCCAATGGCAAGGCCAATTACATAAATCAGGCCATAATACCTTATTTCAAGGGGTCCGGGAAGGTTCAGGATTACAGGATTTAAGGTATGCTCAATCATAAAGCGTAAGGGTTTTAATGGTTATAAAAGGTTTGCGGTTTAAAAAGGCAAATTTTATATAACCTGGGGTTCATATAATACAATATGGTGTTTGAAAAAATTAAGAGATGGTATCTATTAAGGAAGGCTAAAAAGG
>JBMCCQ010000038.1:0-9063 GCA_048618745.1 Candidatus Nanoarchaeia archaeon | reverse complement strand
AAGGAATTTATGGCGTTTGCTATACCAAACAACCCGTAAAAAAGCCAGCCCTTATTTGAGCCTTGTGTTGCCCTCAATATTTTTATTGAGAAATATATAGTTAAAACCGCACTAAGCACCATCCCTACAAAAAGTATTAGTAATGAAATTTCTCCTTGTAACGCCATTATCTTTACCTCTTTTTATAATTGTTCTAATATTTCTCCTATATTTAGTATTTAAGCTTTGCGGAAAACTAATGAAGCCTTCTATGAACAAAGTAAAAAGCCCCTGTCTGCAACCAGCTTGCAACAAGCAGAAGCATTAAGTAGCCACTGTACAAACCTGCAAACCCTGCTGAACAGGGTGATATAGTAAAATAGCCAGGTGAAGTAATAGAAGGGCATAAAGCGCTACCATGTAATACCCCTGAACAACATCCAAGCGTTGCAAAAATCAAATACATTGACACAATAGCTGTCAAATGTGAAGCAAAAAGAAGCCTCCAGGGCAAAACATGGGTGTTAACCATAATCTTCCAGAGAGGCACCACTGTCAGGATAAGTCCTGCTATAAAAAAGATACCAGCGCTGGAATAAAGCCTTGCAGTTGAAAATGAGCTTAAGTCTAAAACTATCAAAGCTAATAACAATATACCCGAGCAAATAAGTATATTTTTTCTTGAAAATATTTTGTTACTAAGGCCAAAAACCTCTGCAAGAATTGTCAGGGCAAGCATAATTGAGACCGTTACAATGAGAAGCATAATGCTTTGCACTACCAAAACTGCCTTTACAGCAGCCTCCTGTGCAAGTACATTTCGTATGATGCCTGCAAAAGAATTTAAGGCGTTTGCAATCCCGAATACAGCATAAAATAACCAGCCCTTGTTGGAGCCTCTTGTTGCATAAAGTATTCTTAATGCAAAATACATTGACAGAACTGCGCTGAGAATCATCCCTACAAAAAGTATTAATGTTGACAAGTCACTAGACATAAATACCTACCAATCATATACTCATCTAAATTAAAGGAAGAAAATTTCTATTTAAGTTTTACGGAAAATAAAACTAAAAAATGTTGAGTTAACAACCCTGTCAGTTCAGCCTCTTGTTGATAATGTAAAAAGCTCCTGCCTGCAAAAAGGTTGAAACCATCAGAACTATCAAAAATGCAGTGTAACCACCTACAAAAAAGGGAGAGCAGGGGGCCGGAATCTGCAGATATTCATTAGATGTTAGATTGGGGCAGTTTTCAGTAATCGCTCCCGAGCAGCATCCTACCGCACCAAATATTAAATAAATTGCAATCATGGCGATTATATGAGAGGCAAACAAAAATTTCCATGGCAGTTGTCCTGTTTTTGTCATAATCTTCCATATTGTAGGAACTGTTAAGAAAAGCCCTATTCCAAAGGTTATACTCGTTATTGAATAAACTGAAGCCATTGCAAAAGAGTTTGCATATACAATCAAACCAACTAGCGCAATGCCTGTGGCAATCAAGATATTGTTTCTTGAAAATACTTTCGATTTTATACCAAAAACCTCTGCAAGTATAGTAAGAGCAAGTACTAGGAAAACAGTTAAACCAAGCATTAATAGGCTCTGGATAACCAAGACAAAATTATTAGCAGTTTCGCCTGATACAATACTACGGGCAATTCCTGCAAAGGAATTAATGGCATTTGCTATACCAAAAAGCCCGTAAAAAAGCCAGCCTTTATTTGAGCCAGCAGTAGCCCTTAATATTTTTATTGCAAAGTAAAATGTAAGGGCCGCACTAAGAACCATCCCTACAAAAAGTATTAGTAATGAAATTTCTCCCTGAAGTGCCATTTCTCAACCTCTTTTTATTAAAATTTGCTTTCTAGTGATTTACTTGTATATAAACCTTACGAAATCGTGTGAATCAGAATTATGAACTGCTTGCAAAAATTACTAATGTAAGGGCAACAACTTAAAGTATTTTATATTTTTATTGTGATATAGTTTATCGATTTATTTTGCTTCTCAGGAGCCGGTTATACTTTATCGCAAACCTATGTGCCTCGTCTCTCATTTCCTGGACAAACTTTAATGCCTTATCTTTTTTATCAAGTTTTAGGGAATGCCTTGAATGAGGTAAAAATATTTCTTCTTCTTTTTTTGCAATAGATATTAGAGGGATCTTTAGATTAAGTTTTTCAAGTTCATAAAGTGCTGCTTTTAGTTGCCCTTTCCCCCCATCAATAATTATTAGATCAGGCATTTCTGAATTCTCATTTTTAAGCCGTTTATATCTTCTGTTTACAACTTCAGCAATTGCCTTGTAATCATCAACCCCGTCAACTGTTCTTATCTTAAACCTTCTATAATTATTTTTATCAGGCCTGCCTTGTCTAAATTGAACCATGCTTGCAACCGTTGATGTACCTGAAAGATGGGATATATCAAATATTTCAATTACGCCAGGAGTCCCGATTTTAAGCTTTTTACCCAAACTTTCGGTCTTTTCCACCTGGCCGAAAAACGTTATTTCAGCATTTTTTTTGGCAAGCTCAAGCAGTTGCCTTTTTTCACCTTTTTTTGGGATTGTTATTGTTACCCTGCTCCCTCTTTTTTTACTGAGGTATTGCGGCAGTTTTGGGTCGGGTTTTTCAGGCATTATTATTTCTTTAGGGGGTTTTTCCTCATAGAGCTGGAGCATAAATTCGCTCAAAAAATCAGGCTTATACTCAAAGACAAACTCCTGCTTATTCGCCAAAGTTCCCTTATATACATTAAAAACAACCAAGTACACCTGGTTATGGTAAAGCACGTAATTGATTATATCCTCATCATATTTTCTGCTTCTTTCCATGTTCTGTCTTTCTTTTAGATACTGCAGGGCCTGGAGCTGGTTTCTGTGTTCTATCGCCTTTTCATAAAATAAGTTTATGGAAGCCTTTTTCATCTCCTTTTCTAAGTCTTTAAGTACAAGTTCAATTTTGCCTTTTAGTATTTTTTTTACGTTTCTTAATTTTTTATCATATTCTGTTTGAGAGATATTGCCAATGCAAGGGGCATCACAAAGATTTATATGATACCTTAAACATGCTCTTTTTGGCATCTTTTTACATGTTCTCAGACGGAAAATCTTTTTTAGGGTGGCCAGGATATAATCTCTTTCCTGTGCTGAAACAAATGGGCCGAAGGTCTGTCCTTTTTTTTGCCTTGCAACAACCAATCTTGGGAATTTTTCATCAGTTAATCTTAGATAAGCATATCTTTTTGAATCTTTAAGAATAATATTATATCTTGGCTGATGCTTTTTTATGAGGCTGTTTTCCAACACAAGCGCTTCCACTTCATTGCTTGTAATAATATAGTCCAAACCTGCAGCATTTTTAAGCATGGCGCTTGTTTTGGAGTCAAGATTACCTTTTGTAAAATAGCTGGCAACTCGTTTTTTCAGGTTTTTAGCCTTGCCTACATAAACTACATTTCCTTTCCTATTTTTGTAAATATAACAGCCAGGTTTCTGAGGTAGTAAGTTGTAATCAATCATACGCTTTCAGCTATTTTCTTTTTACCATTTCTTTTTGGAAGAGGAAGCATAGGCTGCAGGTATTGTCCTGTATATGATTCAGGTATTTTTGCAACTTCCTCTGGTGTGCCTTCTGCTATAAGCCTCCCTCCTGCATCACCTCCCTCTGGGCCAAGGTCAATAATATGGTCAGCTGATTTTATTACATCTAAGTTATGTTCTATTACAACAACGCTATTACCTTTATCCACAAGAGTGTTTAACACATTAATCAGCTTATAAACATCATGAAAATGCAGGCCAGTAGTAGGCTCATCCAAAAGATAAAGGGTCTGGCCTGTGCCTCTTTTTGAAAGCTCTCTTGTAAGTTTTATTCTCTGTGCTTCCCCGCCAGAGAGTGTAACAGAGTTTTGGCCAAGTTTAATGTAGCTAAGCCCCACATCCCTGAGCGTCTTTAATTTTCGCTTTATTGAAGGAACATTTTTGAAAAAATCCAAAGCCTGCTCAACACTCATATTGAGGACTTCTGCAATATTTTTGCCCTTGTATTTTACTTCTAAAGTCTCGCGGTTATAGCGATTACCCCTGCATTCTTCACATTCAACAAAAACATCAGGCAGAAAGTTCATTTCAATCTTTATAAGACCTTCACCCTGACAAGCCTCGCACCTTCCACCTCTCACATTAAAGGAAAACCTTCCTGCCTTATAACCTCTGGACTTTGCTTCATGGGTTTCAGCAAAGAGTCTTCTAATTTCATCAAAAACTTTTGTGTAGGTTGCGGGGTTGCTTCTCGGGGTTTTTCCAATGGGGCTTTGGTCAATCACAATAACTTTGTCAATTTCCTTATCAAGCTTTAAATTATTAACTCCTTTTTTTGCAAGTTTTCTTCGAATACTCTTATATAACTCATTATAAACAAAGGTGGATTTGCCTGAACCCGACACACCTGTGATTAACGTTAAAACACCTATGGGGACGTCAATATCAATATTCTTGAGGTTATGCTCTTTACATTTTTTTACCCGGATAAAGCCCAGGTTGTCCCTTCTTTGCATGGGGACCGGGATCTGCATCTCACCTGAAAGATACTTGCCGGTTAATGAATCACTCTGTTGAATCTCTTTTGGAGAACCCTGGGCTGTAATACAACCTCCATGCTCTCCTGCCCCGGGCCCGAGATCTATAATATGGTCTGCATCTCTTATCATTTCCTCATCATGCTCAACAACAATTACAGTATTACCCTGGTTTTTGAGGTTTATTAGTGTATTAATAAGCCTTTTATTATCTCTTTGATGAAGACCAATGGAGGGTTCGTCCAGAATATACAAAACACCCATCAGGTTACTTCCTATTTGCGTTGCAAGCCTTATTCTCTGGGCTTCTCCACCACTTAAAGTTGAAGCTGTCCTTGATAAAGTTAAATATTCTAAACCTACTTGCTGCAAAAAACTAAGTCTTGATTCAATCTCTCTTATAACCATCCTTGCAATTTCTCTTTGTTTCTGTGTAAGCTCTAATTCCTGGATAAACCGTAATTCCTTAGAAACAGGCATATCAGTTACATCAATAATTGACTTACCATTAATTTTTACTGCCAGAGCCTTGTCATTAAGCCTTTTTCCGCCGCATACAGGACATGGCGAGACAGTCATGAACTTTTCCAATTCTCCGCGCCTGTAGTCTGATTCAGTCTGGTGGTAGAGCCTTTCTGACTGAGGGATGATTCCCTCCCATTCGTTTTCATTCCAGCCAAAATCAACAATCTCATCTGTTCCATACATCAGTGCATTATATTGCTTTTTAGTGAACTTTTTTATTGGTGTGTCAACCGAAAACCCAAAGTGATCTGCGACTGCAGCCAACTGGTGCCCCCGCCACCCGTCAACTGCATTACGATAGATTGCAACAGCTCCCTCAGAAATTGACTTATCAGCATCAGGTATGATTAATTCAGGATCAAACTCCATTTTTATACCAATACCATGGCATTCTTTACAAGCTCCAAAAGGTGAATTAAAAGAAAACATTCGTGGCTGCAGTTCCTCAAAAGCAAGCCCGCACTTAGGGCAGGCAAGATTGCTTGAGTAAATCTCTTCTTTTTCCCCTGAAATTATCACTAAACCTCCTGATTTTTCAACCGCCCTTTCAATTGCCTCAGTCAGCCTTTCTTCGTCATTAACCTCTAAACGGTCAATAACAGCCTCAATATTATGCTTATTGTATCTTCCAAGTTTATGCTTTTCATCTGTCCTTTTTATCTTGCCGTCAATTCTTGCCCTCATATAGCCTTCTTTACGCAAAGCTTCAATGACGTTATCATGTGTCCCTTTTTTATCTCTTATTAAAGGAGCAAGGACAGTAATCATGCCTGAATGCTCGTTTTTGACGTTTTCAGAAATTTTTTGTGGAGAGAGAGCCTGGATTTTTATGTTATGCTCAGGACAGTACGGAGTTCCGATTCTTGCAAACAAAAGGCGCAGGTAATCATAAATCTCTGTAACAGTTCCCACTGTACTTCTTGGGTTTTTGCTTGTTGTTTTCTGGTCAATTGAGATTGCTGGGCTAAGCCCTTCAATTCTGTCCACATCAGGTTTGCTCATTACTCCAAGAAATTGTCTTGCATAAGCGCTTAAGCTTTCAACATACCTTCTTTGCCCCTCAGCATAGATTGTATCAAATGCCAGTGTAGATTTTCCTGAACCTGATAGGCCAGTTATTACTACTAACTGGTCTCTGGGGATTGTTACATCAATATTTTTAAGATTATGCTCTCTTGCTCCTTTTATTACAATATTTTTCATCAGGAAGGCAAAAAAATTAATGGTTTTTAAGTTTTGTCAAATGTACTCATTACACCTTAAATCTTATAAATAAACATTATTTCTGCAAAAATATGCAATTTAAGCTAAAATCAAATTTTGCGCCCAAAGGCTCGCAGCCCGAAGCAATAAAGCAATTAAGTGAAGGGCTAAAAAAAAGACAAAGATTCCAGACTTTACTGGGGGTTACTGGTAGCGGCAAGACCTTTACGATGGCTAATGTAATCTCAAAAATCAACAAACCTACCTTAGTTGTTGCGCATAACAAAACTTTGGCTGCGCAATTGCATAACGAATTAAAAGAGCTTTTTCCAGAAAATAGAGTGGAGTTTTTTGTGTCATACTACGATTATTATCAGCCCGAAAGCTATATCCCTTCAAAAGACCAGTATATTGAAAAGGACGCCCAGATAAATCCACGAATTGAGCAGATGCGACTATCAGCAACAGCATCTGTTTTATCAAGAAACGATACAATAATTGTTTCGAGCATCTCATGCATCTATGGCCTGGGTAATCCTGAAAACTTCCAAAACCTGGGCTTTGAGCTCAAAATAGGGGACAAGATAAAACGAAAAACGCTTCTCCAGAGTTTAATAAAGATACAGTTTGAAAGAAATGACACAGAATTAATGCCGGGAAAATTTAGAGTAAAAGGAGACACAGTAGATATAATCCCGGGGTATATGAATGATATGATTCGAATAGAGATGTTTGGTGACGAGATTGAAAAAATAAGACTCGTTGAAAAAACAGGCAGGGTAGTTGAAGATATGGATTACTTTCATTTTTTCCCAGCAAAGCATTTTGTTATTCCTGAAGAGGCCCAGGAGCATGCGATATATTCAATAAAGCAGGAACTTGAAGAGCAGCTTCCCCAGCTTGATATGATTGAAGCCCACCGCCTTAAGCAAAGAACCATGTATGATATTGAAATGATTGAAGAAACTGGATATTGCAAGGGGATTGAAAACTACTCAAGGCATTTTGATTATCGAAAACCGGGAGAAAAGCCTTATTGTCTCTTAGATTATTTTCCTGATGATTTTTTATTGATAATTGATGAAAGTCATCAGACTTTGCCGCAGGCGCACGGGATGTATAAGGGTGATTATTCCAGAAAGAAGGCATTGATTGACTATGGCTTCAGACTCCCAAGTGCATTTGACAACCGCCCATTGACATTTGAGGAATTTGAAAAATATTTTAGAAACACTGTGTTTGTCTCAGCAACACCAGGAGATTATGAATTAAAAAACAGCTCACAACTTGTTGAGCAGATAATAAGACCGACTGGCCTCGTAGACCCTGAAGTTTATGTAAGGGGTACACAAGGGCAGATGGATGACCTGAAAAATGAAATAGATAATACTATAGCAAATGGAAATCGTGTTTTGGTTACAACTTTAACAAAGAAATTGGCAGAGGAATTGACTGACTTTTTACTGCAGCAGGGAATTAAGGCAAAGTATCTTCATTCAGAAATCGATACGTTAGAAAGAAATGAAATTATCAGAGAGTTAAGACTGGGGGAGTTTGATGTATTGGTTGGAATAAACCTGCTCAGAGAAGGCCTTGACATACCCGAGGTTGGGTTTATTGGAATATTAGATGCAGACAAAGAAGGTTTCCTGAGAAATCAAAGAAGCCTTATCCAGACAATAGGGAGGGCAGCAAGAAATTCTGAGAGTTATGTTGTTTTGTATGCAGACAATATGACTGATTCAATGAAAAAAGCAATTGATGAGACTGAAAGGAGAAGGCAGATACAAATCGATTTTAACAAAAAACACAACATTACGCCTGAAACAATTGTTAAACCCATAAAAGAAAAAGAGGTGGATGACAAAGATAAAGTGAGCAAAAAAGAGCTACCCAACTTAATAATTCAGCTTGAAGCGGAGATGAAACAGGCAGCAGAGAACATGGACTTTGAGACAGCGATTGAGTTGAGGGAAAGGATAAAAAAGTTGAAGGTGAGAAAATAGTTAAGCTTTGGCAGTAGATAATAATTAAATAACTGGTATATTACATAAAGGTCACCATCATTGGCGGCTTGCCAAACTAAAGTAATTGATTGAGTTTATAAGACAAAAACATCAACAACAAAGGCGGAAGCGGCCATAAATGGGCGACTCGGAAATGAATTTACCACACTTTATGTGGGAAATACATCTCCACTCGTTCTTCGCCATTGTTGCTGTTTTTGTTTGAAGTTCTGTTCAGAAATATTATACATTAGATATATTTGGCGAAATCTTCCTCACTTATTTTTGCCAATTTAAGGGCATTTCTAAGAGTTGATATTTTTAGTTCAGAATGTAAGGGTACAACTGTTCCGATTTTTCCTTTTTTTAAAACAACATGACTGCCCCTCTGTCTTACTGTTTGAAAACCAAACTTATTACAGAGAATCTTAACACATTGCTTACCAGAAATCTTCTTAAGTCCTGACACCTTCTGCACCAACATCAAAAGTTGTTATAAATGAATGCTTCGATTCTCCTTTTTCAGGAAATTCTTCAAGATATAATTCAGTAGCTTCCTTCAGATTTGTTATTGCCTCTTCAATTGTGTCTCCTTGACTGGCTGTTCCAATCTCAGGACAGGTTGCTACATACATGTCTTCTTCCTTTTGAATAATTGCCGTGTACGTTGCCATAGTTCAATGAATGTTATACTAATTTATATAATTTGCCCAAAAACAGCTTAGAATTATAAAATGCAACAATATCATTAAAGGTATCTCCCT
>JBMCCQ010000037.1:0-9088 GCA_048618745.1 Candidatus Nanoarchaeia archaeon | reverse complement strand
TGGATTGCAGGAATAGTTATTGCACTAATTGAAGTGTTTGGGGCATTTGGTACAGGAACTACTGCAAATGTTGCCCATTTAGTAGGGTTGGCTGTTGGAGTAGGCTACGGGTTTTACCTGAAAAAGAATAGCGGGAGATTGAAGAAAAGAATAAGGAGAACCTCCCACCTCAGCGATGAGGATGTTGAGGAATACATAAGAATGGGCAGGATTTAACAGATAATTATTTAAAATCCTCCCTTACTCTTTTTTTTATGTATGACGTAGCAATCTTAGGAGGGGGGCCTGCCGGAGTCACAGCGGCAGTTTATTGTGCAAGGTACAATCTTAAAACACTTCTGATATCTAATAATATCGGCGGTTGGGTTAACAATGCTTATGTTATTGAAAACCTGCCTTCTCAAAAAAGCATATACGGAAGTGAGCTAGGGAAAAGTTACAAAGAACAGCTAAAGGCTAATGGTGTCGAAGTAAAAAAGGAAGCAGCCCTGACAATAAGAAAGGAGAAGGATTTTCATATTGAAACCTCAAAAAACTCATACACTGCCCACTATATAATATATGCACTGGGTACAAAAAAAAGAATGCTTAATGTTGGTGAATCCAGATTTCTCGGCCAAGGTGTGCATACATGTGCAACATGCGACGCGCCATTTTACAGAGACGAGACAGTTGCAGTTATAGGCGGAAATGACGGGGGTGCCAAATCCGCTCTTTTACTTAGTGAATATGCAAAGAACATCTACATTATTGAACTAATGGAAAAATTACCAATGGAGCCTGCACTAAAGCAAAAAATTCTCAACCACGACAAAATAGATGTATTTACAGGTGTTTGCGTTAAAGAGTTCATAGGTGAAGAAAAACTTAAGGGTATTAAATTAACTGACGGTAGAGAGCTAAACATAGGTGGGGCTTTTATTGAGATTGGCTCTGACCCGAATGTTGAAATGGCCAGGAGCGCAGGAGTGGAGATTGATAAATTCAACTGTATAAATGTAGACGCTTCCCAACTCACAAATGTAGACAGGCTTTATGCTGCAGGGGATTTAACCAACAACTCAAACAATTTAAGACAGATAGTAACAGCACAAGCAGAAGGTGCAGTTGCAGCCCAGGCAATTTACAAGCGTTACTTGACAAAAGCAACCAATGAATCATAGGTTGTGCCATCATCAACTTTCTAGAGAAATGTTAAAAGTATACTTTTCTTTAGGGAGTTCTTCTCTCATATTTACAGTAATCGGCATTTTAAAGGTCATCTCCGGCTCAATTTCAAATGATTGCTTTTCTGGTAATAAAACTTCGAAAGCCATTTCACATTCTTCCTCTGAACCAATACAAGCAACTTCAATAGAAAAGTCTTTTTTTCGGCATTTATATTTTCAATGCCCATTTCAAAATATTCTCCTTAAACTCATTAATCTTTATGTCAATTCAGGTATGGCACAAAATGAGAAGAAATGCGAAAAACATTTAAATAATAAATATTGAACTATACCTGTAAATAAAGAGGTGGTATTAATGGGGACATTCAAATGTGCAGATGGAAGGGAATTTAATTCTCTGAAAGATTTGGCATTGTCGCTGGATGATATGGATGACGGGGTTTTTATGCACCACGTCAATGAGGAAAGAAACGATTTTGAGCCGTGGATAAGAGAGACATTTGATGGTGAGCTTGCTGATACTGTTAAGACGGTTGATAATAAAAGGGAAATGGCTTACCAAATCATGAAATATCTTGTCCAGCATATGTAAAACTAAAGTTTTTTAAGTTTTCGTTTCTTTCTATATATTAATCAATAATTAAGAGGTAATATTTATGAGACATGAGGAGCAGAGAGTTTTAGTTTTATTTGATGTACAAAATCTATACTACAGTGCAAAACATTTATACAACCAGAAGGTTAATTTCAGGGCTATTTTAAAGGAAGCTGTTGCAGGAAGAAAGCTTGTAAGGGCAATCGCTTATGTTATAAAAACAGACATTAAAGAAGAGTCAAATTTTCATGAAGCCCTTAATAATGCAGGCATAGAAGTAAAATCAAAAGACCTTCAGGTTTTCTACGGCGGTGCAAAGAAAGGAGACTGGGATATAGGGATTGCAATGGATGCAATACGGATGGCAAACAAAATTGACACCTTTGTAATAGTAAGTGGCGACGGAGATTTTAAGGACCTGCTTGATTATATGAAATCTCATGGGTGCAGGACAGAGGTTGTTGCGTTGGGCAAAACTGCTTCAAAACAATTAAAGGAAGAAGCAGATATGTTTATTGACATGGAAGAGAACATCAATAACTTTCTTATTGGTAATAGTAAACACAATGGTAACAATAAACCCACTGGAAAGTACAAGCCGCAGGGAAAACAAACTGCCAGCAAGTATTCTAAAAAAACAACAAAGAAAACAACTAAAAAAACAAAACCCGACACTTCAAAAAGCGAAGATGATAATCAGCTTGAAATGGTCAAATCCAACCTTTCTAAACAGGAGGGTAAAAGCTTTGAAATGCCGGAGTCTGAAGAAAAAGATGATAAGGGAAGCATTGCAAGCAGGATAAAAAAACTCCTTGGAGATGAGTAGTGGTTGTTATGCGCTTGGGTGCTATATATGACCCAAAAAAAGGAATGTGTGAATTTAATGTATGGGCACCCCATAAAAAGCGTGTGAGCCTGATTCTGGAAGATAAAGAGTACAGCATGAGTAATTTTTCAGGATATTGGCAGACTTACATAAAGGCCAAGCCAGGGGCAAGATATTACTTTAAAGTTGATAATCTTAAAAGACCTGATCCGGCATCAAGGAGCCAGCCTTTAGGAGTGCATGGCCCTTCAGAAATTATCAACCCAACTTTTAGCTGGCAGGATAAAAACTGGGAAAACATATTACTAAAGAATTTAATAATTTACGAATTACATGTGGGAGCTTTTACAAAGGAAGAAACATTTGAAGCAATAATCCCCCGATTAAACGATTTAAAAAAAACAGGTATCAATGCGATAGAATTAATGCCTATTGCACAGTGCCCTGGTAAAAGGAACTGGGGGTATGATGGTGTTTTTCCTTTTGCTGTACAGAATAGTTACGGGGGAGCATCGCAATTAAAAAAACTTGTTAACGCGTGCCATAAAAAAGGAATTGCAGTAATTCTTGATGTAGTCTACAACCACCTTGGCCTGGAGGGGAATTATCTAAATGATTATGCACCCTACTTTACAGATAACTATAAAACCCCATGGGGGCCGGCAATCAATTTCGATGACTCCTACTGTGATGAGGTAAGAGATTTCTTTATTGAAAATGCACTTTACTGGCTTAAGGAGTTTCATATGGACGGGCTTAGGCTTGATTCAGTTCCATCAATTTTCGACCTAAGTGCAAGGCCTTTTTTAATGCAGCTTTCTGAAAGAATTGAAAAAGAAGTAGACAAAAAGGTCCATTTAATTGCAGAAAGCTATATAAATAAATCAGCCCTTATAAAGTCAAGAAAGTCTGGGGGATACGGGCTGAATGCAGAATGGCTTGAGGATTTTCACCGGGCGCTTCATTCACTAATCACTGGTGAGTGTGCGGGGTATTATTTGGATTATGGAAGTTTAGGCAAACTAGTAAAATGCATAAACCATGGCCATGTTTTTGACGGGCTCTACTCTAAGTACTATAAAAAGAGTTATGGAGACTCTTCAAAAAGCCTTCCATCTGAAAGATTTATTGTATTTACACAAAACCACGACCAGGTTGGAAACAGAATTTACGGTGAGCGCCTGAGTAAGCTTACAGATTTTAGTGGACTAAAAATGGCGGCGGGAGTGATGTTTTTATCTTCCTACATTCCACTGATATTTATGGGTGAAGAATATGCTGAAACCAATCCTTTTCTTTATTTTACCAACCATTCTGATAAAGCACTGATAAAAGCAGTAAGAGACGGAAGAAAAAAGGAGCTTCACCAGTTCGGGTTTAAAGGCACTCCGCCTAACCCGCAAAGCAGTGATACATTTAATGACTCAAAGCTAAGCTGGGAGAAGCGAAACAGAGGAAGACATAAAGTTATGAAAAGGTTTTACAGTGAACTTATCAGGCTTAGAAAAAAATATGGCGGTAAAACAACTGCCAAAACCAAAGATGGTCTTTTAATACTTGAGAAACCAAAAGTATTTGCTATATTTAATTTTTCAGATTCAACAAAAATTTATAAAGCAACAGGTAGAAAAATATTTGATTCAGATGGAAAAAGATGGATTGGCAATAACAAAGTAACTAATCAAAAAATAACACTTGCGCCAAAAAGCTTCATTATAGTTAAAAATGGAAAGGCTTAATACTCTTGCAAAACTATATGGCGTGTATTCTTCATATAAAGATTCCTTTGGCAGGCATATTGTTATTCCTAAGAACACCATTATAAAGGTGTTGTGGGCAATGGGCGTAAAGGTTAAAAACAATGATGATGTACAAAGAGAAATAAGAAAATATCACAGAAAAAAAAGAATAATTGAGCCGGTTGTTGTTGCATGGAACGGGAAGCTTAAATTTTCTGTCAATAACAGAGCAAAAGAGCTTAAATTCTGCCTTATATTTGAAAACGGAAGTGTATGGAAACAGAAAACGGCCAATAAGGAAATTGAGCTTTCGGTTCCATATGGATACCATAAATTAGAGGTAATAATTGGGAGTAAAAGGCATGAAAGTTTTATAATTTCTGCACCCAGAAAAGCGTATGAGCCCAAAAAGAAACACAGGGGAATCTTTGCACCCCTGTATTCATTGCATTCAAAAACAAGCATGGGAGCTGGAGATTATCTGGATTTTGAAAAGCTCTGTGGTGTAGCTGCTAAAAACAATTTCAACCTTATTTCAACACTGCCCTTAAACCCCATCTTACTGGAGCCGTACAATGACATAAGTCCCTATTCGCCTGCAAGCCGCATGTTCTGGAATGAGTTTTATATATCGCTTCATAAAATCCCGGAACTCAAAGACTGTAAAAGAGCTTTAAACATACTTAATAAAAGCAAAATTAAAAGCAAAAAAGTTAATTACAAAAAAACATGGAAAATTAAAAGAAAAGTTCTGGAGGTTTTATCCCACAAGCTTGGAAAGAACCATTCCAGGTACAGGGAATTTCTGGAATTTATCCGGAAAAACCCATTAGTAAAAAATTATGCAAAGTACAGGGAGCGGATTGAAAAGTCAGGAGGATACTGGTTTTATTTGTATGCACAATGGAAAGCACAAGAGCAGTTATTCGAGGTTTCCCAAAAAGCCAGAGAAAATGGTATAAGCCTTCTGTTTGATTTTGCTGTGGGAGTTCATCCAAAGGGTTTCGAAACACACAATAAAAAAATTTACCTGAAGAATATATCAGTAGGTGCGCCACCCGACCCTCTGTTTACTGGAGGACAAAACTGGGGATTTTTACCGCCGCATCCTGATTTGATAAGACAAGACCATTATGTTCATTTCATCAAAGCTGTGCAAATGCATATGCAAATGGCCGATTTTTTGCGGATAGACCACATTATGGGGTTACACAGGATTTTTGCTATACCTGACGGCCTTAGTCCTAAAGAAGGGACTTATATTTCTTATAATCATGATGAGTATTATGCTATTCTCTGTCTTGAATCCTTGCGAAACAAATGCGGTCTGGTAGGGGAAAACCTTGGAACAATAACAAAAAAAATTAACAAAAAAATCAGAGAGCATAATATATACGAGCTTAAAGTTCTTCAGATGTTAATAAATAAGAGGATTCCACAAATTCCAAGAAAATCCCTGCTATGCCTTAACACCCATGATACAGCTACATTTGCGGGTTTTCTTGAAGGGACTGATATTAAGGAGAGCCTGGACAGAGGACTTATTGGTAAACAAAAAGCAGTCTTTGGTTTAATTGAGAGAAAAAAGGCAATTAACACACTATCCAGGAAACTTAAAGCAAAAGGGCTTATGAAAAAAAACACTAAGAAGGAGCTTCTTAAGGCAAGCCTAGAGTATATGTATAATAGCAGGGCAAAAATTGCAATAATAAATCCGGAAGATTTGTGGCTTGAAAAAGAACCCCATAACAGGCCGGGAACCACTCATGGGAATTGGCAGAACAAAATGAAATATGGTATTGAAACACTGGAAAAAAGTGGTCTTAATCCCACATACTTACATGAACAGTAACCATCTTGCCTTTTCTAAGAATTGATTTTACTTCGTAACTGTCCACGTCACTTACATTAGTTGAAATATCGAAGCTTTCTGCAGCCAAATCAGAGCTGAATTCCGGGTTGTTATTGCAGCATTCAACAGTGTGTGTGCTGTTCCAGTCCTTTGTCCATCCTTTTTTCTGCATATCACAAACATCCATAATATCTGCAGTCTCGCCATCCAGTTCAGTCTCAAAAGAGTCATCATAAGTACAGCCGTTAATTCCGACACAGGTGGAATCGCAGTAGTCGCTTTCCTTTCTTGTACAGTCTTCCATACAGGGCTGGCCCTTTTCAAGAGTTGTCTCGATTGGCGGGAGTGTGTTGTGTGTGGAATCCACTATATACGTGCCGATTTTTTCGGTTATGTATCCCGGCTTTTTTACATAGAGGTCAACCTTTTCACCTGCAATGTTTGTAAATCCGATTGAATAATTTCCTTCACTATCCGTTGTGTTCTCCACAATAAGATCATTATTGCGCCTTCTTACCTCGACAATTGCATTTTCTGCTTCTCTAATAGTCCCATGTTCTGTCTCTTCCCTTATCTGCCCGCCATGGCTTACAACATCATATTCCAGCTTACAGCAGACTCTTGTAGAATGGCTACCGCCTGAGCAAATGCTTGCGTGCTGATGGTCTTCAAATTCATGGGTTCTTAAAACGCATCCCCATTCATCACCAATATCAGAGCAAGGTTTATCATGTGTCTTACAGCTAATATCCCCTCCGTACTCATCTACCAGGTAATATTTTTCAAGAAACTTATCGGTTGAAGAGATATGTGAATTTTCAGTAGATTGAAGGCTAAATACAAACTCATTGTCACTAGCATCCGCTTTCTCATAAGTTACAGAATTATCCTCGTCTTCACCAGGGGTGTAGCAGCAAAGCCTTTTATCATAAGAAACAGATGAGCTGAGTGTTGCGGCGTGAGCTGATTGCTCACCGCTAAGCTGGATTATTTCACGCCCATCACAATCCCCTGCATCCACAATATCACAGTGCATACTCTCGGAAAATCCTACAGCTGCAAAAAAAATCATGCCGAGGAACAAAACACAAAAGTTAACAAAAGCTTTCATATTAGATATTCCTGTACTATTCATATATAAATATTGTGTTTCAACTGGGAGATAGCACTATACATTTCTGCATTCAGGGTCAATTGGCTTGCGGTTTTTTTTATAACACCCCTCGCAGAAGACAAACTCCTTTTTGCCGTGCTTGGGGTGCTTAATAAACCTGTGTTCTTCACAAAGATATCTCCCGCAATGGTCACAATAATCATGCGTGTACCTGTCGCACTCAATGCATTTCCCCTGGAAATTGTATCTTGAGCCCATTATTGTGGTTTATTTACCATATCATCCAGGCCGCTCTGTCCTGTTTGTCCTTCGCCTTGCTGGCCCTGTTGGGACTCTTTTGCCTGCTCAGCGAGATCTACGCCAAGTTCTTTGAGGGATTTTATATGCATATTCATAAGCTGCTCAACAACCTGCAGAATTCTCTGCATCTCTTCCCTCTCTTTTGCAAGAGTGCTTAAAGCCCCCTTATGAAAACCAATTTGTTCATCCTTATTTGCTTGTTCTTGCGCCATTTTTATTTCCTCCCTTTTTGTTTTTTATCCTATTTAAAATATCAAAAGTTGTTTTAGTGGCTGTAACGCACTCTTCAGAAGTTATAAGAGCGCTTTCTTTTCCTGTTAACTTATTTTCAAGCTCTTTAATTTCTGCATTGTGACCTTCATCTGCAGTCCCTTTGTAAATAACTTTTCCGTTATGTTTAACTTTATCAAACCCATTCATCTCCCAGACAGAACCATCCTGAATAACTGTACAACTCTCTCTTTGAACCCCGGTACTGCCCATGCATGTGTAGGTTAATGTGCAGACACTTCCATCAGAGTATTTGATAACTGTCGAAATGTTGTTTTCATCATTAACCTGCCCCCTGGCCGCCCCAATTTTGTGGGCTTCAACTACCAGTGGTTTAGAGTCGGTAAGATAATTAAAAAGATCAATAATATGACATGCTTCACCAATAATTCTTCCACCCCCTACATCAGGGTCATTTACCCAGTGCTCTTTTGGAAGATAAACATTATTAAAAACATAGTTTGCCATAATTGGCACATCTTTTTTAAGTTTCTCTTTAATTTTGGTAACTGCCGGACTGTATCTTCTGTTAAAGCCGCATGTATAAAGAGACTTACTCTTATTTATTGCCTTAACCAATGTTGCAAACTCTTCTTCATCAATTGCCATTGGCTTCTCACAAAATACATTTTTACCCTTCGCTAAAGCCGCGGCTGAAATTTCGGCGTGGGAATCGTGCCTTGTGCCAATGGCTATTAAATCCACATTTTTATCATTGAGAATATCCATATAGCTTGTACTTGCGTACTTTGCACCTAACTCATCAGCAAGCTTTTTTGCCTGGTGACCGGATTTGGTTGCAACAGCATAAATAGACATATGCTTTGTCTTCTTTATGGAGGGAATTATAAAACCCTTCATAAACTGCCCTGCACCAATAACTGCCACGTTAATCTTTTTTTTCTTAAAATTCTGAGTTACTTGAATTGTTTGTTTTGGTTTTTCGGGCTTGTACCTGAAAAGGGCCGTCATTAACTCTCCTGAATTTAACTTTTTATATGCTTCCTCAGCATTTTCAAGATCATAAACATTTTCTCTGAAATCATTAAAGCTCAATTTTCCTGTAACCAATAGGTTATTTACAGCATGCATATTCCTCTGGGCAGTCCACCTAACATAGGCGTATGGGAAGTCTTTTCCTGCCATATAATCTGAATCAAAACTTCCTGGGCCAAAGGCAGTTGAAATCTTGAACTCAAGCTCCTTTTCAAACATTTTTTCCC
>JBMCCQ010000036.1:0-9219 GCA_048618745.1 Candidatus Nanoarchaeia archaeon | reverse complement strand
GTGTCTGGAGATTGGCTTTGGGTTGTTTGGGTGCTTTGCGGACTTGTGTTGGGCTTATTCTCAGAAGTTTCTTCAAGAGTTGGTTTAGCACTTTCTGAATTATCATCTGAGTTCTGCTCTGTTGGTGTAGTTGAATTGTTTTCCTGTGCTGAATCAGGCTGGGCAGTTTCGCTTTTAACTGCTGATTCATTTTTAGAGCTTAGTGCTTCCTGTGTAGAAGTTTCCTTATCTAATGCAGTTTTTCCGGCTGTTTGTTCAGTTTCCTGGGATGATTCTTTTTGAGCATCTTCAGGCTTATCAGGCTTATCTTTTTTTTCTTCGTTTTCCATCTTAATCCCTCCTTAAGTAAAATGTTTTATCCAGATATATAAATTATTTGTGGTTAATACTCATTCATGAACTGGTGCATAACACGCAATTTTTCTATTTCAACGGGCCAGCAGACAAGAGCCCTGTCTAGTTTTTTTGTGTATATTTTATGCTCTTTTTGCAACAGATTGATATGATACCTTATCTTGGAAATATTGCTTGCATTCTCGTCTATTCCAATATACCTGCATATCCCTGATACATGCACCGGCCAGCACTCCTGGATTGCTTTGAATATCTCCGCTCTTAATTTTTTGCCTTTCATTTTAGCTCAGTTATAAGGTTGTCTTCAATTGTAAATAATGTAAGTGAATAATTAAGCAGGCCCGAGGACCAGCTATTGCTGGAGCCGAACTCGTTGTAAGTATTAAAGCCAATAAACGAGGCTTTTCCTGCAATATTTTTAATATTTTTGAACTGCTTTTCTATGTTTTTTCCCAGAAATTTTTTTCTTGCAGCGCTTTCAAAAATGAACATGCATTTAATGTTTTTGGGCTTATTTTCAAGTATTGCATTTTTTGCAGAATTCAGGGTTTTTTTAAGTTCCGGTTTCATTAAAGTAAGGGTTGAATTTTCCGGCACATTTGAGAAAAACCTTAATGAATCCTTCTCATAAGATTGGGGGAGCCTGAGCCAATGTCTTCCTTCAGGGCCGATGATTGAAAAAGGAGCCATGTCTTCACCAATAAGTTCAGAGTAAACTCCTTTAGCAGGCAGATGATTAAGTGTGTATACATTGTTATCTTTAGCTGAGGTGACTGTGAAATACCTGTTTGTTGGAGTGCATCCTTGTGCAGCCCCGAAAGAGCATTTCAGACTGAGTGAAAGAGGCATTATTACAACAGCATCTTTAAATATAAGCCCGTTTGCAAACTGGTAGGTTTGCTCAAAATTTAAATCGTCTCCTGCAGCTCCTCCTATAATTGGCACATGCCCTCCTGTTTCGTCTTTTAATGCTGAGAGTATTGAGCTGTCTTTGCTTGAGTATTTTTTTGTCGCCCCTGGTGTGAGTGTGATAATCGCGAAATTGTGCATTTGCATAAGCTCCTTTACAGGATTGTTTTTGTAGGCCATAAACTGGACATAAGGTGTGATGTGGGTGTCTGGAGTTATGTCGTGGAGTGCACTTCTTAAAGCCTGTTTGGTTGTTTTTTCAGGATTTTTGGAAACACCGTTTTTGTAGCCTGTGCCCGCCTGAATGTAATCGCTTGCAACTGCCATTGCAACGCAGCTTCCGTGGGTTGCTCCAAAATTACTTAATTCCCCTGCTGTAGTGCAGCCTATCCATTTGCATCCAAATGCCTTGTTAGCAGCTTTAACCAGTTTCTGAAGCTCTGAGTAGTTTTTTGCATATTTGTATGAGCAGAAGAGGACCCCGAATTTAGGATTGGATTTAATGTTTTTTACAGCCATTTTAACAGCTTCATAACCTGCGTTGTAAGCATTGTCATTATAGCTTATTCCTGTTCCTGTCTTAATATATCCTGACATTTTTCTCCTGCTTTAGTTTTTTAGGGCTTATGTCTTTATTTTTGCCGGTGTTAAAGCTAATTAAACCTGATAAAACTCCTGCTGCAATATATTCAATCCCTTCTAATTCTCCTTCAATTTCAGCCTTGTTATCATTGACCTTTAATTCTCCCAAGCCAAAGGATTCGTAGATACCTTTTGCAATTTGCGTCATGTTATGCTGTTTAGCATCATGCCTTCCAGAAAAGTTATGCATATGAGCAATAATTGCATCTTTACATTTTTGATAGCCTTTTTTGTTATTGATTACAGGCAGGATTTCTTTAGGAAGCATCACTCCCTTAATTCCCAGAAGCTCAATTTTACCATCAATCATAAAGAATTCTCTTGCAAATATAAGCCTGCGCAAAAAAGATGACAGCATAGGTGTGTGTTGTTTATGTATTTTATTTAAATTTTGTTTTTTACATGTTGGATAAATGATGATTGATTAATTGTGGTAGAATTTAATGTTGGGGTGGTTTTTTTTTGCAAATAGCTGTATTATTGCACTGTATTTAATTACAACATATTGAAAAAATATACGTAAGATTTTTAAAAGAGTATTTCACTCAATAGTGACATAATGTCTGAAAATATTTTAGTGACCGGTGCGACAGGGTTTTTGGGAAAGCAATTTTTGCCGAGACTATTATCCAGAGATGTTAACGTGTATGCCTTAACCCGTCCAAATGGAAAAACGAGCAATAATAAAAAGATTTCTGACCCCAACCTTGTTTATATCAGAGGGGATGTCACGCAGCCGGGCCTTACTAATGAAGATTTGCCAGAAATAAATGAAGTCTGGAATTTGGCAGGGTTAACTGATTTCTATGAAAAAGCCAGACCAAAACTTGAAGATATTAATATTGGCGGTGTTGAAAATATTGTGGAGTTTGCAAAAAAGAGAGGCGCAAAACTTTTTCATGTAAGCACTGCATATGTTGCAGGTAAAACAAAGGGACGCGTGCTTGAAGATGAGCTTATTGAATCCCCTGGGTTCAGGAATCCTTATGAAGAAACAAAATACAAGGGAGAGGAAATTGTAAGAGCAAGTGATATACCTTATGTAATAATGAGACCAAGTATAATTGTAGGGGACTCGCAGACTGGGGAGGCCGAATCTGATAAAATGGTTTATGGTGTGATTAAACTTTACGGGGTTTTGGATAAGCTTATGAAACGCAACGGGCAAAGTGAAGCTGTTGGTATATTAGGGCAAAGGGATGCAACTAAAAATATAATTCCTGTTGATAATGTAGCAGATGCCATGATTGCTATTAAAGATAATGGCCAGGAGGGAAAAACATATCATATAACTAATCCAGAACCTACTTATGTTGGAATTATGCATGATGCAATAACTGAAAGTCTTGGCCTTGATAAGCTGGTTATATCAGAAAGTCCTTGCAACGGGAAATGGAGGCAAAGAGTTGACAGATTCCTTGATGTTTACAAAGATTACATGACAATGTCTGACCCTGTTTTTGACCAAAGCAATATGTTCAGCGTTTATAATGGTTTCACTAAACTAACAAAAGAAAAACAAAAACAACTTTACCAGAGGTGGAGGGAATGAATGAGCATTTTGATCTAGAAGAAAGGTTAGAATACTTACAGAGATTTGGGGATTTTTGTATGGCTTATTCAACTCTTCAGCCAGGATTGAATTATTTTGATTTGCCTGATGCGGGGTATATTGCATATATCTCGAACACTAATTTTATTCCCTTTGCAAATGACATTACTATTGCCTTTTTTGATCCAGTCAGTGAGAAAGGCGAAGCTAAAAAGGAACTACTGGAAAATTTTATCCAGACTTTCAAAAATCCCTTATTTGTTCAGGTACATGAGGAGACTGCAGAAATGTTGCATGAAATTGGATATAATGTCAATCATTTTGGAATAGAGACTGATGTGTCTGTACAGGATTTTAAGGTAAAGGGGGATAAAATGAGGGCTGTTAAAAAGGGTATTAAGACTGGACAAAAA
This sequence comes from Candidatus Nanoarchaeia archaeon, assembly GCA_048618745.1. Taxonomy (GTDB): domain Archaea; phylum Nanobdellota; class Nanobdellia; order Woesearchaeales; family DSVV01; genus CAZBGG01. The sequence goes on along the minus strand of JBMCCQ010000036.1, from coordinate 5,349 downwards.
AAGGGAATGTATATCTGTGAATTAACCACTGAAATGAATGATGAAGAAAGGAAAAGATTATTTTCACAAATGAAAGAGATTTCAGAAAACTGGATGAGTACAAAAAATGTTGATGATAAGGAAGTTAGGTATATAATCCGGCCGGCTGTTTATGATGATGAAAGATTTGTAAGAAAGTTTTTTGTAAAAAACAGTGAAGAACAAGTTGAAGGTTTTTCCTTTTATGATCCCATCTTTTCAAAGGGAGAAATCATTGGTTATACGCCATCTGTTGCAAGATTTGCACCAGACTCATTTAAGGGAATTAATTATTTTACAAATGTAGAGGTAATGAATAAGTTTAAGGAGGAAGGAATACAACATTTGAATCTTGGTTTATCTCCCTTTTATAAGGTTCCTGAAGAAGAAACCAGAGGAAGTGGTTTTCTTAATTTTGTATTTTCTAATCTCTTTAAGTATGGCGAAAAAATTTATAATGCAAAAGGGTTGGCCGAACATAAAAGGCAGTACAGGTCAAAGGAACTTCCGGTTTATCTGGCGTCTAAAAGAAAAGTTCCTCTTGTGCAGGTTGGTTCAGGGTTCAGATACTGCAATGTTATCTAGTCTTTACATGAAATATGCAGCTTTTTCCGCCCGTCAATTTACATTCCTTTTCGCTGACCTCTACCCTTTTATCAATAATGTAAGAAAAAAATTCTTCAAGCAGAAACTGTATAAAATAATGGCCAAAATTTTGAGTACCGAAAATTTTGATAAAATCATCTGTGTAAGGATTATTCTTATTTTCAATTATATAAAGGCCGCTTTTTAAAACGTGTTTAATCTCGTATTTTCCAAATCCAAAAATTTCTATATGTGATAGGTTTTCTTCCAGTTTTGATGTTGTCTGAACACCTTTCTTAAGGTTTTTCTTGACTTTTTCCAAATGTTGTCGGGCATTGTCTTTTTGCAGCTCTTTGTAAAATTCTGATTTTTTGGTATACATTATGTAATCCATAAGAACATATATATAAGATAATATTAGGACACCCTGTATTCCCTTGAATTTAAATTGACCCTCTGAATATTCAATTTCTCTTTTGGATATCCACTTGAAGGGATAGTTTCTATTAAACATCAATAATTCAATAGTCGATAGGTATTTTTGTAAGTCAAAATCTTCAAGGGGAAATTCCTCTTTCTCAACAGGCCAAAATTTCAATAAGCATTTGTCATCACCTTTTGCAATGCACCTTATTTCAGTTCCTGTAATATTTTTGTTAAATAGTACTTCTCCCCCTCCTGCAAGCTCCCCTGTTACGTAGTCTTCACAAAAGTTGTCTTGGTGTTCATCATTTCCCTGGTTTGCCAGGGCTATTGTAGGGTTTTTTATAGTAACCTCCATTCTTGCATTAAGGTTTTTTAAGTCAAGTTCAGAATTAAGAATGGGCTTGCCCCAGCCATCAAGGGATGCACCATCCAGAAGTTTTTCAAAATCCTTAGCCTGGAACCCGTATTTTTTTGTTAAAAGTTTGGTTCCCATCCATCCCTGGATCTTCCCAAGCCAATAAAATAAATTTATTCCAATCTCCTGCTCAATATTTTTCTTTAAATAGGCAACACATTCAGACGGGACAAATATCATGGGATCTTTCATAGAAACTATAACACCATCTTGGTAATTAAAGGCTCCATAAGCCATCAGATTTATGATGAATTTCGAAACATTAGGTTTTTCCATGTGTTATCACTTATTATGCTAGAGGCAGATCCAATGTGAACGGAGGGTTCTTTACCTCTCTACAATTTTTTTTATTTGTAAAAGTAGTTATTGTAAACCTTCTTATATAAATCTTTGCAACAATTTTTAATACATGTTGTAAAAATTGAAAGACTATTTTACTACTATTTGTTATTTTTCTGCTCTTTAAGAAATTGGTTCATTATTCTGTTGAAGAGTGCTGGTTTTTCATAAAAACAACAATGTCCAGCATTTTCCAACATGTAAAATTTTGAGTTAGGAATTGTTCTATTCACTTTTTGATTAACCTTCACAGGGATAAGCTTATCTTCTTTGCCGGAGATAATCAGCGTGGGCTTTCTAAAATATTTTGCCCATGAAGAGGCATCAAAATTGGCATATGACCTGAAAATCTGCAATGTTTTGTAGTGAGGAACCCCATTTTCCTTGATAAAATTTTTTATATTTTCATAGGGGGTGGTTTTTGAAAAGAATAGTAGTCTTGCAACCGAACCTCTAAATGGTTTAAAAATAGAGTAAATGCATGTTCCAAATATCCTTGGTAGAGAAATGAATGTCTGCCAGACCGGACCGTCATTATCGTAAAGGCTAACGCTTACAAGCACTAGTTTTTTTAATTCAGAATGAGAATCCTTTATATAAAATAAGGCAATTTGTGTTGCGGAACTGTGGGAAACAAGCACCATCTGTCTTATGTTGAGTTTTTTAATTATTTGTAGAAGGTCTTGGTAATGGTTTTCAAAATCATATTTATCAACAATCTCAGAACCCCCATGCCCTACCGGGTCGTAAGCAACCACCCTATAACCCTTGTCAAAAAAGTACTTTAACTGGTATTTCCAGTTCCAGATGCTTCCCCCTGCACCCGGAATAAAGAGTAAGGTTTCTTTTTTTTTTGGTTTTCTAATAGTTGCAGTGTCAAGAATATTTATTTTCCTGTCTCTTATTTTGTAAATCTCTGCGCAATGTACTAGCTTTTCCCTGTTCATTCTAAGTGATGCACAATTATACCTTCATTACAAATCTCGAGTGGATGGACGTCTTCATTGTTTTTTGTTTCCCTCAACTTCCGGATAATCAGGCTTCTTGAGAATTGCCCGCCCATGCTCTCAAAGTTCATCATCACAACGCCGTCAGCTACAAAATCGCTTATGCCGTCAGAACTCAACTGCTGTGATTTCTCAGGTACTTCTGAAAGCAGAATTGCCGTAGCCTGTGACTTCTTAATATCAGCAATAAACTTATAGATAAAGTTCTTTTTTATATCTTCTGTAGTTAATGTAATCTCAGCTTCCTTTGTCTCTTTTATCATTTGTTTTAATTCAGGGTCATATTGTACAAGATGCAGTGGAGCGTTAATTAATAAAGCCGACAATGAGTCAATTACGAGCCTGTCAACCTGTCTGTTATTAGCCTCATTTAATATATCACTTGCTGTGTGCTTATCAACTAAATGTGCAGTCATACAGGCGAATGTGATTTTGCCTTCCTGCTCGAGCTGCTCGAGGTTATGAAAGCCCATCTGCCTCGCCTGCTCTTTTATGTCTTTTGGGTCCTGCTCAAAACTTATAAACATCCCGCTTTCGCCAAAGTCATTTGCCCCCCTGTAAATATACTCTAACCCGAAAATTGTCTTTCCTGTTCCCGGGCTTCCTGATAATAAAATTGCTGCTCCTTTTGGAAAGCCCCCTTCAATTAAATGGTCAAATCCTTTTACTCCTGTTGGTACCCTATCCATTTTTAATCACTCCAGTTTATGCACTACAAATCCTTTTTTATCTATCTCTACAGGGTGGACATCATCATTATTATTAGTTTCCCTCATTTTCCTAATAATCATGCTTCTTGAAAATTCACCACCTAAGCTTTCAAAATTTATTTTTACAACTCCATCACAAGCATACTCACCCAAAACAACCTCTCCGGTAGTCTTATCGGGCTGGCTTGCTTCTGCAATCAAAATAGTTGTGCAATCCAAATCTCTTAACTCGTCAATAAACTCATACAAAAACTTGTTTACCACCTGCTCTCCAACTATCGGCGGCGAGTAAAAGGTTTTATTGCTCATTGCATCAACAAGGCTCATGTCACTCAAATTAGAATATATCGGCGCATTAATCATTAATGTTGACAAACTGTCGAGTACAAGCCTTTTTACCTTGTTCTTTTTTACATAACTTTTTATCTTGTTGATGGTATTTTTCTTGATTTTTTTAACAGGAATATACATTAACTCAAGCTTTTTGGATTTCTCCAAAGCTAATAGATCCCATCCAAACTGGCTGGCCTGGCTCCTAAGCTGCTCTTCTCTTTGCTCAAAAGAGACAAAGAGTCCTTTCTCATCATGCTTTTTTGCACCATTTACGAGGTATTGCATGCTGAATATACTTTTGCCTGTACCCGGGCCGCCTGCCAAAAGAATATTGAAATTTCTGGGAAATCCGCCATTTATTAATTTGTCAAATCCAGGAATATCAGTTTTTGCTCTCTGAGGAATATTAATCACCTCTTTATGTTTTAAGGTAAACTACATAATCTGTTGTATATAAATCTTTTGCTTAAATTTTCGCTAACCAGGAAATCCTCTTAAAAACCTGGCCAATATTTTTAAATCGAGTATAGGTATAGAGAACTGCAACAAAGCGCTTCTGCCAATTCACCAAAAACATTATATAATAAACCTCCAATATACAGCTAATGGCAAAAAAGAGGGTGCAGTATATCAATATTCCTTTAGAGGATGTGGAAGGACTTCTCCCGTTTAATAAGAAGGGTGCAGATGATTTAACAGACGAGATCACAGAGGAGGAGAGGATAAAAAGACAGATTGCTAAGTTTATGCAGATTATTGAGAAGAGGATGAATGAGAAGGTCTCCTACATGGGCACAGAAAAGCAATACGGGATTTATATGGAAAGATTTATGTTTTCTAAGGGTTTTGTCGAAATCATAGTTGAAAAGCCGCTTCTTATTAACGCACATTTTTCTGATATGAATGAGGCCAGAAAGTACGCCCAGGCGCTTAAAGCAGCTGTCCAGAAAACTTTGCCGGAATCTGAGACAAAAAAAATGCTTATTAATTCAATATCCATAAAGCCAAGGCAAAAAAAGATTACAATGGGCGAGTGGGAAAAGATTCATAGAATCTACATCCGCAAATCCCTTATTTTTACTCTGGCGGCGGTTTTTATAGTTGCAATGTTTGAGGTAATCAAGGCAGGTTTTGAGCTTGTATTTTTGGATTGGCTTGAAATAGGAAATGATAAAACATTTGTAATAATCGGGGCTGTGATAGTAGCCTTTTTATTTGAGCCGATAAAAAAAAAGACAGAGAGCTTTATCAACAAGCATTTCATTAGGTAGCGCAACCTTTATAAATAATCTCTTAGCCCAAAAGACAAATCGCGCCGGTGGTCTAACGGCTACAACTGAGAAATCAATTGGCACTTTTGTGCGTTGGCTCAGATGGAGCCAAGCCCACTAAATAAACCACTGCGCCGGTGGTCTAACGGCTAGGATAGGGGCCTTCCACACGCTAAAATCGAAGATTCGCTGAGTCTTTGAGTGAAGACAGCCCTTGGTCCGGGTTCAAATCCCGGCCGGCGCAT
>JBMCCQ010000035.1:0-9609 GCA_048618745.1 Candidatus Nanoarchaeia archaeon | reverse complement strand
TAGTACTAACAATGACTGGCACAAAGAAATTAATAGGGAGTATTGAAGAGAGGATAGATGAATTGGAAAAAACGTGTGAAAGGTCAGCGGCCATTTTAAAACATGGTATGCATGAGGCATTCAGTCAATATATGAAGGATTCTGCCACAAAAGTTGTACTCCCTTATTCAGATGATTTGGTTAGTTCAATTTATTTAACAGATAGCATAGAATATGTTCCTGAGGAATACGAAGAGGTTTGGAGTGCCTTAGCTATTGGAATCTCAGAGTTTTCCTGTAAGCATAAAGGAATAAATGATACTAATCCAGGATTTGCCTACATTGGCTTGCAGAATGTTTACGAAACTCCCAATCTATTTTCTCAGGAATGGGACAGGGTAAGGTCAATGCAGGTTGATGAAAATATGGTGGGTGTCGGGACAGACTGGTTTAATTTTTTAGTGGGTTACTGCAACAAGAATGGTTATTTGGAATATTTAAAACAAATCAAACATGAAATTCAGGGTAAAAAAGTGGTTTCCTTTCAAGAGATTAAAGAAATTGAGGAGGTAGTGAATTAAAATGGATGAGACTGAATATTTAACTCCGTCTGCAATAGTTGACAGACTTGGATTACTACGAATGAGTTCACAGGAAATGGAGGCTTTTTGCAGCAAAAAGTTTAAGCAGGAAGATGGATTATATCCTGTTGATAATGTTGTGGATGCCTTAGTTAAAGAAGCTGATAAGTTATGCAACAAGGGAGTAGAATTCAAATGGGAAGATATAAAGCGAAAAGCCACATTCTACAAGAGCGCATCAATGTCAGCGAGTGAGCCGGTGTATCTTCCAAACTTCTGGAGAAGTAATGTGGAAAAACTTATTCAAAAGTATGGTCCTAATCCTTTTACAAAAAACGCACAGGCTGTACTTAATACTATTGACGGCAAACAATTTGGTGATGTAAGTGATTATGTGCAGGATGTTGCTCATGCCATTACCAATGGTTCGCGTATAGATGACGGGCTTTCAAAACAATATCTTTTGAAGCCATTTAATCTTGAGGCAAGAACTGGGCAGAGGATGTATGAGCATATTAAAAATATACCTGCCTGTCAGAGGGTTTTTACTGAGGAAGGTATTGTTCCTGAAGGGGTAGTTTCAGTAACAGTTCAGCCATGGTATGTCAACACTATTGAGAGAAAAACAGGAAAGCATCTTGAATCTGAACTAAGTGGGCCCAATAACATATACAACACCTTAAAACTCAGGTCAGCTACTGCGAAGGCAGTGGTACAATCAGTTGCAAAGTATTAGTTTCTTTTTTATAATTTTACTAAAAAAGAAAAATATTTTATATTTATAATGTATTTTTTTCTTTATGGCTGATAGATTTATTGACCTCATAAGGCTTTTAAAGCCGCTTAATAAGAAGCAAAAGGAAGGGTTAGATGAGATTTCCACCTGTGTTGAAGCAGAGGATTCAGAGGAAATAAAAAAGCTTCTAAAACAAGGCAAAGTTAGTTTTGTTGAATCCAGGCTGAAAGCCACACGGAAAGTCGCAGATTCAGGATGTTTTTATACTCTGAATGCTGACACTTCTGATAAAAATATTTCTGAATATGTAAGCAAGATGAATAAACAGATAACCCAAAAGGTGGAGCATAGGAACTTCAAAAGTTTTAGTAAAAAGGCCCAGGAAATCATTCCGGAATACATTGGCATAAATATTGAAGGCTTTGAGATAATAAAAAAGGCTATTGCCCTCCAGCTATTTGCAACAGAAAGAGTCCATATTCTTTTATTAGGTGATCCGGGTACAGGAAAGACTGATATGCTAAGGGATGCTACTTCTCTCCATCCCATATCAAGCTTTGGGCTTGGCTCGGGAACCACGGGTGCAGGCTTGAGTATTACAGTCAAGGGTAAAGAGGTTACCAAGGGTCTTTTGCCCCTGGCAGATGGGGGAGTGTGCGCAATAGATGAGCTTAATTTAATGGAGTCAAAGGAGAGAGCCTCCTTATATAACGCGATGGAAAAGGGTTTTGTTACTTATGACAAGGCTGGAAGCCATTATAAGTTTGATGCAAGGGTCAGGGTGCTTTCAACTGCAAATCCAAAAGGGGATAAGTTCAGCGGGAAAGATATTGATGCACTAAAAAAACAACTTCCCTTTGACCCGGCGCTTCTTTCAAGGTTTCATTTAGTATTTTTAATTCGAAAGCCTGATATTAAGCAATTCATGAATATTACTAAAAGCATAATCAGGCGGAAGACAACTGATAAGAATAAGGATGAGGAATTTATAAGGGAGTATGTAAGTTATGCAGAAAAAATCGAGGTGACTGTACCAAAAGAATTTGAAAAGGAAATCATGCAGTTTGTGGAAGAAATAAAAAAGAACGAGGATAAATATCTTATTGAAGTATCTCCCAGGCTTGTTCTCGGGTTCTTAAGGCTGGCAATGGCTTCGGCAAGGATGAGGCTTGAGAGTAAAGTGAAAAAAGAAGACATTGAGCTTGTAAAAAAGATAATAAATGAAGGCCTTAAAACAGAATAATTTATAAAACAGTTATTACTCTCTAATAATACCTAATTATGGGCGTTAAATGTGCAAACCGTGAAAATGTGTTTGAGGATGGATTTTTCGAAATATTTAAATAAAACTATTTTTAAGAGATGAGAGGAGGGTATAAGAGATGCTTAAAACTGTGCAGGCGTTTATTAATAATTTTGTCGGAAGACTATTTAATAAGAAAAAAAATTATAAGCTTGGTTTGTATGGACCTCCAAATGGAGGAAAAACCACTCTTGCCAACCGCATTTGTGTTGACTGGCTAGGGGAGGATATGGGCTCTGTTTCAAATATTTCCCATGAAACAAGAGAAATCCAGATTAAAGAGCAAATAAGCATGAAGTCTAAAGGAAAAGAGATTACCTTTAACCTCGTTGATACTCCGGGGATTGCAACAAAGGTTGATTATGAAGATTTTCTTAAACAGGGCATGAAAGAGCCTGATGCCAAAAAAAGGGCAAAAGAAGCTACAAAGGGTATAATTGATGCAATAAAATGGCTTGATGATATGGATATTGTAATTATTGTTCTGGATGCAACAAAAGATCCGTATTCCCAGGTAAATATAACTATTGTTGGCAACCTTCAGGCAAGAGATATACCTGTGCTTTTAGTAGCAAATAAGGTTGACTTGAAAAAGGCTGACAAAAAAAAGATAGAGGCTGCATTTCCTCAGTACAAAGTTGTTGGAGTGTCTGCAAAATATGGCACATATATTGAGGATTTTTATAAGGCAATATTTGATGTGGTAAAATAAAATGTTAACGCTACAATATGTTCCATTCCATGAAATAGAAAACCTTGACTCAAACAAGCGAATTAAGAAACTTCTTAAAAGTGTCAAGGAGAATAAAATCCTTTTAGTAGAAGGAAGGCTTAAAAAAGAGGAAGAAACCAATCTTATCAGAAAAACAATGGAGGATATAGATGACAAGTTCAAGGGAATAGAACTTGGTGTGATTTATCCTAACAGGGAAAATCTTCCGTTTTTTAATAAGCTAAAACGAAAGTTTATTGATATGCTTCTTGGGGATAGAACAGGTCTTACAATAATCGGGCCTGCAACTATTGTAAAAGAGATTAAGCAGGACCCAAATAAAATTGAACTATTCACCTCAAACTTTGATGAGGCGAAGGTTGGTCTGGAGAAAAAGGAATAATCCATTAACTTTATATATTCTTAAATCACTCAGTCTTGTATGCCTCACCAATGTGTAAGATGCGGGACTATGTATGAGGACGGCTCAGAAGAAATATTAAAGGGCTGCAGTTGCGGAGCCAAGCTTTTCTTTTTTGTAAAGAAAAAGGACATAGAAAAAAGCAAAGAAACTGTTGAGAATCTTTCCAAATCAGACAGGAAAAAGGTTGAAAAAGATGTTTTTGATATGGTTGGTGTTCAGCCGGAGGCAGACTCGCCAGTAGTGCTTGATTTTGAATCCATTCGTGTAATGAGGCCCGGCAAATTTGAAATAGATTTGGTGGCTCTTTTTAACTCTGAAAAGCCTTTAATTTATAAGCTTGAAGAAGGCAAGTATGTAATTGACCTTTCTGAAACATTTATGCGAAACAAAAAAAAATAATCTAAATTTTTTGATAATTTCATAATGCCAGATATATAAAGTAGCCCTGGAATGCTGCAAAAATTAGCAGAAATACTAATGCTTTTCTCCTGCTGATCACATTATTTATATGTAGTCCGGCGATTATTCCAAGCGTTACAAAGAAAAGTGCAGCAACAATTTCAATGTTGTGAAATGCAATTTCTACAGGGCCATAGATAAGTGTAGCTATTAAGACAGGTAAGCTTAGCCCGACAAATATATTAAAAATGTTTGAGCCAAGCATGTTGGAAATCGCATCATCATTTGTTCCACGCACGGTTGAGGCAATAGAAATTGTTCCGTCGGGGAGGGAGGTTGCAACAGCTACGACAGTAAACCCAATTATAATTGAAGGGACATTCATCTTCTGGGCAAGAGCTTCAGAGTGCCCAGTTAGAAGATAGGTCGAAACCCCTATAAATATTAACGCAATAAATGCCAATAATAATTCTTTCTCAATCCTTATTTCGTTGGATGATTTTTGTTTGTGTGTTTTATGGTATGTCTTTATATGTTTGGCGATGTAATGAACATAAACCACATATCCGGCGAATAATATGAGTGCAATTCCTATACCCCACTCTCCTGAATACAATAGTGCAAGAAAAAGGAATAACAACGCTGCGGCATAGAATCCACCCTCCCTATAAATAACCTCTTTTCCTAAAAGGAAATCCCTTTTTGCAATTAATACGCATAAGGCGGGAATAAATAATAGGTTAAAGATGGCTGAGCCAACAATTGTTCCTACTCCTATCTCAAAACTGCCAAAAGCCATAAGCCCAAATAAAGTTACAAGTAACTCAGGCGCTGAGCTTGATATTGCATCGATTGTTGCACCCTTTACTGAATTTGGGACGTTAAAGTATGCTCCAATCTTTGAAGAGGCTGAGCCAAATTTGTCACCTGCAAAAAAAATTACAAGTGAAGAAAATATTATGACTACAACATCTGTTAATACACTCATGTGTTTATTATCTCAAAGTTATTTAAAAATTTTATTAAATCTCTTAATTATATTTGATTGAGTTATTATGAAAGTTTATTATGTATGCATAGTTTTTCTTGCATTAAATGGTTTTTTACTTCATTAAGTTTATACATTAGAAAGTAGCTAAACAGACCTGTTATGTTCCAAAAAATTAATGATTTTATTAAAAAAAATGGAAAATAATCAATTTTTTTATCAGCAGGGGGTGTGGTGATATCACAAGGATAGAATGCACAGTTGAAGTTTGATTTGGGCTCTGTAAAGATGAAGGTAAAGGTTTGTAGTGTTATCGTTAAAATAAGAATATATCTAAGAATGTTTTTTGCGAACCCAAGTTTATACACCCCGTATGCTGCAAATGGTATCATTATCATATGGTGGTTTGTTGTTAAAGCTACAACCCAAAAAGGGTCATTGATGTATCTGGTGCTTCTTCCAAGCCCCTCTCCAAATAATTCAAGAAAGAAATCAATAATCCAAAATGCCTGTGCCGGTATTGCTGTAACAAGTACTAAAGTTACTGCCTGTTTGTTTTTTAAAAAAAAACCTGTAGCTAAAATAAATGCAACTATATTACAAAACCACAGCGACGCTGGTAAGGAATTATAATAAACAATGTTTTTTGTAATGTTAGCAATTACACTAACCAGAATATAACACCCGCATATATAAAATATTAAATCTTGTTTTGTGGTATAAGTTCCTGAATTCATTTACAATACCAATTATTGTTTTAAAATAATTAAAAATTTGGGATTGATGTATTTAAGCCTTTTGGTATATAAATTCTAGTATCTGAATCTGGTCCCAATAAATTTCAGTTTCTGCTCATTATTTCAATTACATCTCTGTGTTTTAAAGGATGCTCTTTACCTACTGTCATCTTTGTTTTTACATCTATTGCCTTAATAAATCCTTTTCCTAAGTCCGTGTGCAGGCGATAGGCAAAGTCAAGCGCTGTTGCTTTTCCGGGAACCAAAAAGCAGTCGGGTAGAACATTTCCGTATTGGTCTTCAAGTTTACTTACTCCTCCGGGGAAAACTGCAATGTAGCCTAATAGCTCAAATACTGCCTTATCAAGAGTTTCCTGAACTCCGGTTGAGCCGAATGTATCAAGAAGATTTTTTTGTATAAATTCAAGGGCTGAGATTTGTTTTTCGCTTAGTTTATTTTCATCCAGAATTTCAAATTTATTACTTCCATGGACATAATCAATTAGCTTATGTTTTCCGGCTTCTTTGAGTGCAAGCTCTGATTCGGCACTGCATGGGACGATTATGTGGTGTGGGAATTTCTCTTTTAGGTTTTCAATATTTTTTTTGCCGGTTGTTGTGTCAATTTTATTTGCAGCTATGATCATTGGTTTGCTTTTAGCTCTTAAATAAGAAGCAAGTTTTTTCATTTCCCCATCGCTCCACTCGGCCGGCTTATCAGGATTAAGCTCAAGCTTTTTTATTGCCTCTTTAACCATATCTTCATCAATACCAAGGCCTGTAAGTTGTTTCCCAAGAACAATATGGGGCTCTCTTTGCTCCTGCTGCATCTGCCTTGAAAGTTTTTCCCATCCTTTTTTTAGTATTCCGAAATACCACATATCAAGCTCGACTTCCAAAAATTCAATATCTCTACCTGGGTCGTAGCTTCCTGCCTCAACCGGTTCACCCTTTTCATTTGTACTTCCTGATGCATCAATAACATGTATGAGGCAGTCAGCCTGTCTTAAATCATCTAAAAACTGGTTGCCCATACCTTTTCCTTCACATGCCCCGGGAACAAGGCCTGCTACATCAATTACTTCAACAGGGACAAATCGATAATAACCAGTACAGAATCCTTCTCTCGGGTTGCATTTAGTGTTAAAGTCTTTACATACACATTCAACTTTAACAAAACCAACTCCCTTATTGGGCTCAATGGTTGCGAAAGGATAATTGGCTATTTCAATATCAGCCAGAGTAAGGGCTTTAAAAAATGTGCTTTTCCCAACATTTGCTTTTCCTACAACTCCTATTTGCATTTATCGCAGGGTTTCATCATAATTTAAATGTGTTATGCCTTGAAGTGTTAATTGGCGGGACGTTATGAAAAACTTTAAAAAATGCAGTTATCCTATTATGTAGTATGTTTATTCATGTTACCAATATGGAGCTTAAGGTGACTGAAACCTTTGTTATGAATCAATTCTATACTGCTCTTCATGATTTTCTTTTTGAGGAGGGTTATGCAAAGGGACAGGATGCTGATTTTCCAGAGCATTATTATTATGAGTCGAGGACACAAAAAGGTGGTAAGGAGTACTGGGTTTGGTGGAGATGTAATAAAGGTACTGGAACGCCTTTTGCTATAAAGCATATACATATTGACCTACATGGTGTTGGGATTAAAGATGTCGAAATAATGTATCAGAACAAAAAGATTAAGGCGAATAAGGGGAAAATTGAGGTAATTATAAGGGGCCAACTGGAGGTTGACCCGGGGGATAAATGGAAAGACAGCAAACTTGGGTTCTTAAGGGATGCCTTTCTTTACAGGTGGTGGCACAAAGAGCTTGACCAGCACAGGGAGGACTGTGTAAAAGATGTAAAGAAAGTCAGGGCTTTTGCAGCATCATTTATGAAAAAACCAATTGCTCAGCTTATGCCTGAAATGTTTGCCCCAAAAAAAGGTTATGAAAGGGAGAATTTTTAATAAAATATATAAATTTAAAGCCAATCCTGTTAGCTGATGTCAGAAAGGAATGTTTTTCAAGGCAGAACTTTAGCCAGTTCTCGTGACCTTTCTTATGATGAGCGTTTTTATTTGTTTGAAAAGACCAGGCAATTAAAGGAGAAATTTTTAAAAGGCGAGTCAGTTGATGAATTCAAGCTCAGAAAAGAGCTAGGACTTTATCTTTGTTTCTTTGAGCCAAGCACACGCACAAAAGAGTCATTCAAAAATGCTGCAAAATTTCTTAACTTTAGCGTGAATAGCCTTAACTCTGAGACGTCTTCTGTGACTAAGCATGAGAGTTATTATAACACTGTAAAAACTTTGGTTGGGTATAATAACACAATATTTATTGTGAGAAGCAAGGTTGAGGGTTTATGCACCTGGCTTGATGAGTCTATGCAGAGTTTTGCGGAAAAACACGGCTTTAGCAAATCTTCTTTTGTGAATGCAGGCGACGGAAAACATGAGCATCCCACCCAGGAGGAATTGGACCAGTTTACATTTTTGGAGCAGCTGAATTGGGATTCAGGCAAAATCCACATAGCACTAGTTGGTGATTTGTTTCACGGACGAACTGTCCACTCAAAAACCTATGGGCTTGCCAATTTTGATGATGTTAAGGTAGATTTGATAGCTCCCGATGTTCTGCAAATGCCAGAGCACTACATCAATGTAATGAAAGAGAAAGGCTTCAAGGTGAGAAAGTTTAATTCTCTTGATGAATATTATAATAATAAAGATGTTGCAACTATCCAATATTTCACACGACTTCAGCTTGAGCGTATGGGCGAAGAGGTATTAAGAAATGAAAAAAAACTCAGGGAAGCAGTCACTTTCCGGGAAGATTTTATTGAATTGGTACCTGAAGGAACAAAGTTATACCATCCACAGCCTTTTGATAAAACAAAACCAACAATTCCCCTGAGTATTTCGGATACCGAGCTGAATGGATATGATAATCAGTCAATGAACGGCTTTTTCTGGCGGGTTACACTTCTTAATGCACTAGCTGGTAATATTGGTGAAGATTTTAATGGCTGCTCACTTGAGAAAAGAGAGTTTTCAGATAATTTTATTGAAGAAATTACTTCAACAGGCAAGGGCAAACCAGACCCCAAGGTTGGTATAAGACCAGTTAGTAATGGTGTGGTGGTTGACCATATCTGCAAGGGTGAATCACCCCGAGATATTTGGAAACACCTTCATCTTGTGTTGAAAATTATAAATATGGAGGATACAGGGTTTTGTGGTGTTGGAACTTCAGGCGACGGCAAAAATAAAGGATTGCTTGTTCTCCCCGACAGAGAGGAGCTTGATGAGAAAGTTGTAAAAAGGCTTGCAGCAGTTACCCCAAACTGCACATATAATATTATCAGGGATAATCAGGTTGAAAAAAAGTACAGGCTTCATATGCCGCCAAGGATTTATGGATTTGAGGAGGTCTCATGCAAAAACCCTAATTGTATCTCAAGAGAAGAGTATGCTGAAGGCGCTGTGCCTGAGTTTCACGGTGAAAAAGGGGTATTTGTGTGCAAGTATTGCGATACTGGACATAGTTATAGGGAAATCTGGAAAATCCAGCAGAAAATTTTATAAATAGGCCTCTTGTCCGATGTTCTGGCCTAAAACGAAAGAATGGCCGTTAGCGGAGTCTCATTGACATTCGCCTCCGTAGCATCCTCAAGAATCGACGGACTGTTTGTCAGGATTCTTGGTCGCTAGCGAATGCTCACTATCGTTCGCCTCCGTAGCAT
>JBMCCQ010000034.1:0-9696 GCA_048618745.1 Candidatus Nanoarchaeia archaeon | reverse complement strand
TCAAAACAAAAGAAAAATATAATATACGCCTGCAAAAATAAATACTACTCCAACAACCTTTCTCATCCATTTTTCAAAAGTCTGCACCTTGTTCATTATCTTCCCTAGTTTTGAGACACTATACACAAGAATAATTGAAAATATTATAACCGGCAGTCCTGTTGCAATAGCAAATACTGCAGGTATTAGTATTCCGCTTCCTGCGCTAAGCGCAATTGGTATAAGCATCCCGAAAAACAGAACTGCACTAAACGGGCAAAAGGCTAAGGCAAATATTACTCCAAGGAGAAAACTTCCCAAAAACCCCTTTTGTGCCAGTTTTTCCTTAAGTGTATTTAGTTTAGCATTACCTTTTAGAAAATTCAGCCTGATAATATCCAGCATCACCACCCCTATCAAAAGAAGTAGCGGCCCGAGAAAGATCTCGCCATAATGCTGCAGGGTAAATGAAACCGCCTGTGAGCTCAATCCGAACCACACAATAAGTGATGCAATGAGAGTATAGGTAAATACCCTGCCCATGGTGTAAAGCAATCCCACTAGCAGAGTATGCTTACTGTTATCAATCCTTTTAGAAGCATAAGCAATTGCAGTAATGTTCGTTGCCAATGGGCATGGAGAGATAGCAGTCATAAGACCAATAAAAAAAGCTGCGACAATCGCAATGTCACTAGTTCCCATAGCTTCCATGAAACTCATCAAGTCCATTTTATTCTCCTGCCAGCTTTTTCTCAATCACACCCTTAAGATACTGCATGTAATCTTCTTTGTCCTGTATTTTATACCACACCCTCTTGTTCTGCTCAGCTGTAAATTCACTATCATCGTAAACACCAAGCCAAAGCGATGAGCCGGTTGCACCATACTTTTGTACCAGCTCTCTGTTTTCAGGCAGGTCTCCATTGATATGGTCAAACACAATTTTACCGGATTCAAGCTCATCCTTAAAATATGTATTAACTGTTTCTTCAGCATATGCACCGACCGTCTTGCAAGAGGTGCATTGTTGATTTCCATGGAAATGGTAAACCTCGAGTTTGTCAACATTAAC
Source organism: Candidatus Nanoarchaeia archaeon (assembly GCA_048618745.1). Taxonomy (GTDB): domain Archaea; phylum Nanobdellota; class Nanobdellia; order Woesearchaeales; family DSVV01; genus CAZBGG01. The sequence continues at coordinate 8,645 of JBMCCQ010000034.1, read as the reverse complement.
TTCTCTTGCATCCTCTTCTGATTTTGCATCAGCATTTCCTGAGGAATCTTCTTTTACACTATTGCCTGTTGTGTCTATTCCATCTGGGCCAGTACACCCTGCAACCATAATGGCCAAAATCAATGTGATTAAAACAATCATAAATCTCATACTATCCCTCCAAAAATTAATCCAGCAATTGTTGAATACACTATAACAAGCCCAACATATACTGCAGTTTTCTTATTGCCCAAAACCCCTCTTACTACAAGCATGTTTGGAAGGCTTAGTGAAGGCCCTGCCAAAAGCAAAGCAATAGCCGGCCCTGAATGCATGCCTTTTTCAATTAAAGCCTGCAATATTGGGATTTCGGTTAAAGTTGAAAAATACATAAATGCACCAAAAATGGATGCAACAAAATTTCCTAAAACCGTATTTTGCCCTACTATATTTGTAATCAAAGTTTCAGGCAGAAGAGGCATTATAAATCCCGCAACGAAAACACCAATAAAAAGAAGCGGGAGTATAAGCTTTGAAAAATTCCATGTCTCTTCAAGCCAATCTTTACGCACCTCCTTTGTAAATTTGAAGATAACCAATACAATAACAGCTAAAGCCATTACCCCCATAGTAATATATTTTATGTATTGCGCTACCTGCAGGCCGTTTACAACCAATATTCCAACCATCAGCGCAAAGAAAACACCCATGGTAGTATTTGAGACCTCCTTTTTTGAATCCTGCATCAAAAGCCCGCCTTTCTCTATTTTTTCTCTGAATATGAGCGACATGCTAAGTCCAACAATGATAGACAGGGGAATGGCAAAAAGTATTCTTCCAAGACCTATTTCTAACCCAAGAACACTTATAGTAAGAAAGATTGCAGCTACATTTATTGCAGGGCCGGAAAAAAGGAATGTTACTGCAGGGCCAAGGCCAGCACCTCTTTTCCTGATACCTGCAAAAAGCGGCAGGATAGTGCATGAGCAAACTGCCAATATTGCTCCTGAAACAGACGCAATTCCGTAAGAGACATATTTTTTTGCATCTGCACCCAGATATTTTAATACCTTATCTTTACCGACCAACACACCAATTGCCCCGGCAATAAATAATGCAGGCACAAGGCAGGTCAGTACATGCTCTTTTGCATACTCACTTAGAAGCTGCACGCCTGATATAACTGAGTTAGTAAACCAAGGCGCATTTTGGGGCACAAGATAGAAAAACCCAAAAATAAAAACAATTCCGGCTAATATCTGCCAATCTTTTCTCTCCATTATAACCACTGCTTTATCTCTTCAACTTCAGCAATTTTTCCAGAGTCTTTTACTTCCCCGTCAATAGCAATAGCCGGAGTTGACATTACACCATAACTCACAATTTCATTGATGTCTTCGACTTTAACAACTTCAGCTTCTTTTCCTGTCTCTTCCAGTGCTTTCTTAGCATTTTCTTCCAGTTGTTTGCATTTTGGGCATCCTGTTCCCAGTATTTCAATTTTCATTTCAATTACCTCCGCAATTGCAGCCTATTTCAAAATCATCTCGTTTGGTAAGCTCTTTAAGATATTCTTTTGAAGGATGAGTAATGGCGCCTTCAGGACATACACTTTGACAGCCAGTACAACCTACAACACAGTTTTTGGGCTCAACCACTTTAGGTTTGCCCTCATATGCAGTAAAAACCCCATGGCTGCATTTATCCATACAGGATATGCATCCACTACATTTTTCATAATCGATTGTAGGATGCCAGTCAATCTCTTCTCTTGGAATACCAAACCAATTTTCAGTCATTTTGACTTCTCCAATATTCTTAATATTTTTTTAACCCGTGAGTCTTTAATAGAATACATTATCTTTTTCCCATCCCTTCTTGTCTTGACTATTTCCTCGTCCCGGAGTATTTTCAGGTGCATGGAGGTATTTGATTGAGTCCTTCCTATTTTCGAAGGTATTTCGCATGCACACTTTTCTCCCTCTAAGAGAAATTTAATTATGTTATATTTTGTTTCTTCACCCAGTACCTTAAGGAGTTTAAATCCACCATTCATATCAATATATATTGATATGTCTTATATAAAAGTTTTGGTTTGATTCGTTGGCAGTTGCATTTAAAAATTAAAATAATCAATATTTGTGATATTTGGGAGCATGTATATCCAATTCTTGTTTAAGTTTTAGGTTTTTTTAATGAAAAAGCCAGCTTTGGACATCATCTCTTTGGGCGGCAAGCTGTCATATAATCTACTTGTATCAATTCTGTTATTAATTTATTGCAGTCGGTGAGAATTAATTGTAGCGCAACCACATCTTGTTCTTTAAATTCCTCGCTATTTTTTATTTCATCAGCCAACTCTTGTGCTTTTATTAACACTGGATGCCCCTCAAAATTATCTTCATCCACAGCAACCACCTAAACTGCTTGTAAAAGGCATTCCTATTTTTTCACTGATTATATCGTTTGTTCTCCTCAACAAATTGACCAGTTCGTCCTGGGCTCTTAAGAAGGTCATTATTGTTTCATCATTTTTTATTTTTACTTGTAATTTCTGTAGTTCATCTCTTAATTCAGAATCATCCTCCTTTCTTTGCAAATCTCTTTGCTTGCGTTGGAATTCTTCCAGTAAATTACTCGCTTTCTCATTCTCCCTAAGAGTTTTTAGGTTAGACAGAAAATATCTGTACTCTTTGCTTTTCAATATTTCCTGAGCAAATTCTTTTGTTTTGTTTTTTATTTCTTTATTTTCCATATACTGTTCCCCAAAATTTTCTTACTCTTTTATTCCCTCCATTTTCAAACTTTCAATATACTCCTTGTTATAAGAATAAAGAACAGGAATTCTGAACTTCTCTATCTTTTGTTTAGCATTGTTAACAGGGATTACCAGTTCAAGTTCGTCGGAATAATCTGACCAGTTTATAAGCACAAGGTCATCTATACCTTCTTTGATTGCAGATTCAGTTGAGTTATGCAATATCAAATTCTCATCGGGGACGTATTTTCTGGCCATTTCTTCTTTTACCGCTGTGTGAATTGTTCTCTGCTGCAATTCATTAACATGAATAAATTGTTTTTCTCTTCCGGCTAATGTAAGGCCCTCTTTTAATCTTTTTTCATACACATCTCCAACTTCATTTTTTCCCGCAAGCCTTCCTACTAAAACTACATCAACCTGACCATTATTGAGAGCCTGCAATGCCTGGGAGGTATGATCATATGGTTTTAGCTTGACATCATTATTATCTGCAATTTTTTCTGCCCTGTCCTCCATCGTAGGGCAGTAGCCAAGGCTTATTTTTTCATTAGCTGTTTGACTTATCTGTTTACCAGTATCATTTTCACCGCAGCCTGCAAGCAGTATTAAGATACCAACTACCATTAAAGCCATGCTGTATTTTTTCATTTAGCAATCCTCTCCAAAGCTTTTGTTAAATCCCCTGCCTCAAAGCCTATCAATTCAATATTATTTTTTTTTATGAACTTACTCAATTCTTTTTCTACTTCAGCTATCCTTTTCCCTGCAAGCAATTCTTCGATTTCCTCAATAGCCCTTTCAGGGTGAGCAAAAAAATCCCCTGAAATCTTTATAGAGCTAATAATATCATTTTCCAGGCTAACTTGCAGCCTGAGCAGTTTGCCTTTTGGCACCTTATATTCAATCTCATACTTCATCTTAACTCCAGCCATTTCTTTGCTGCATATTTTTCCCTATACAACTTATCAGCTAAACTTAATTCTTCGACTGTTAATTCGCCTTCTTCTAACTTAATTTCAAACTCCTCTTCAAACCCGCGTATAAGCGCTTCACTTAATTTTTTAAATGTAACACTGCTGTTAATTTCATTTAATGAAGTCACCCGCTCCTCAGCAGATTTTATCATCTTATCTTTTATTTTTTCATTTGAAACTTTGAGGAGTTTAAACATTTTTTTAACATCCACATCCAGTAGAATTGTTCCATGCTGCAGGATAACACCCCCTTTTCTCGTCTGGGCATTTCCTGATATTTTCTTATTATTTACAGTTATATCATTTACCGGCTGAAACCCGGCATTGATGCCAAGAAGGGACATACCTTTTATAAGTGCATTACAAATAATTCTGTAAGACTCCTTAATATCCTGAGAAACCTTTTCTTCAGGTATTGCTAATGAATAGGTCAATTCGTTTTCATGCAAGACTGCCCCGCCGCCTGTGTATCTTCTTACTACATCTACTCCCAACACTTTTGCAGTTTCTGTGTTTACCTCTTTTGCCAGATTCTGAAAATATCCTATTGTGAGGCATGCAGGATTCCATGTGAAAAACCTTAAGGTATTAGGAACCTTATTTTTCATTCTCTGGATTAATATGGCCTCATCAATTGCCATCTGCATAGCGCCATCTGTTTCCTTTGTCTCGATTAATCTCCAGGTATTCATTTTCCAGGTATCTATTTTCTGATTATACATCCAATGGTCTGATTTTAATTAACCAACTCAATTGTTGTGTTCGAGTTTGCAACTACTTCATCCTCAGCAACAAGCTCAATTGTAAGCTCATAAGGACCTGGATAAACACCACCACAGCCGGATGTACAATGAGGGGTTTTTGTATTGAAAACAATTTCATTTTTGCCTTCAGTTAGGTTTAATGTTTTGCTCTCATCTATATGGGCAAAATTATAAGGTATAATTCCTATAAGCCTGGCCTTGAGCTCTGTCTCCTTTGCACTCTCGAGTTGTATTGTGGCCTCCAGGTTTTCATGAGAGCCGTAGACTTCCTTGTTGGTTTCAAAATTGATTATCTGCACATTATCTATATCATTATTTTCCTGCATTTCTATATCTGGGTTTTCAGTAACATTTTTTTGTTGCATGCATCCGGCTGTAAATATAACGAAAAATGCTAATATGAATTGTATTTTAACCATATTGTTCATGTTTATTTTCACCTAAAACCTCGTCTGCCTTGTATGAGCTTCTCACCATTGGCCCCGCAAGAACATTTTTTATTCCCATTTGTTTAGCTTTCTCTTCAATAATTTTAAATTCTTTAGGAGTATAATATTTTTTAACTTCAAAATTCATTTTTCCTGGCTGAAGATACTGCCCTACTGTAACAATATCACAGCAGGCTTCCTTTAAATCCTGAAGAGTATCTGTAACCTGGTTTTCATCTTCACCAAACCCCAACATAAACCCTGATTTGGTCTTAATTTTCGGGTTAAACACTTTTGTTTTTTTTAGTAGTTGTAAAGAATCATTATAATTGCCCTCGGGCCGTAACTTAGGAAACAATACACGCACAACTTCGATGTTATGATTCAACACATCTGGCTTTGCGTCAGTTATTTTTTTTAATGCAATCCAATCCCCTTTCAGATCAGATATCAAGACCTCAATTTTACATCCTGGGTTAACTTTTCTTATACTCTTTATTGTCTTTACAAATTGTGCTGCCCCTGCGTCTTCTAAGTCATCTCTTGTAACACAGGTTATAACTGCGTAATGCAGTTGTAATTTATAAACAGCTTGCGCAATTCTTTCAGGCTCCCGCTCATCAACTTTTTGAGGCTGACCGTTTCTTACATTGCAATACAAACAGTTTCGTGTGCAGATATTTCCAAGAATCATAAATGTTGCAGTTCCTTTTGAAAAGCACTCGTAACGATTTGGGCAGTTAGCCTGCATGCATACCGTATTGAGATTATTTTTTTCCAGCAGCTCTTTAGTCTTCACATACTCTGTCTTATTATATTGCGGAGTTTTAATCCATTTGGGAAGTGTAGCAGATGCCATCATTTCCCACGCATTTTTAGTTTTTTAAGACAGATTTCAGAAGCTATGCTTAATGGGTCAAAAATTGGTGCACAAGGAGGGTTGTAGCATGTTTCAAGGCTGGCAAGTTCAGATACATGACACTGTTTTTGTATCGCTAAAGCGATTAGGTTAAGCCTTCCGACAACTTCACTATCACCAATAATCTGGCCTCCGATTAATGTTCCTGATAAATCACAAACCAGCTTGATTGTTATCTTTTCTTTTGTGGAATAATATTCAGAGCGTACATTACCAGTATATTTTGCAGAAATCGCGTTGATGTTGCTTTCTTTTGCCCTTTGCTGCGTTATTCCCACAGCCCCTGCATAAAGCTCTCCTATTTTTGAGATTGTGTTATTAACTACCGGCGGGAACTTATCTTGTATTCCTGCAATATTGGTGGCAATAGTTTTTGCCTGGCGGACAGCTGTTGTACCGAGTTGGCTTAAGATGCTTTTCTTAGAATAAAACTCACAAGACTCTGCGCAGTCTCCACAGGCGTAGATATTCTCATCATTTGTTTGCATATATTCATTAACTTTTATCCCTTTATCTACACCTAAGCCAGTCTCTTGAGCCAATTTTGTGTTTGGTTGCACGCCTGTTGATAAGAATAATTTGTCATAATTTATCTGCTCTTCGTTTAGGAACAAACAATTGTCAGCAATTTCATTGATTTTAGTTCCCTCAAAAATAGTGATGCCTTTGGCCTGCAAATGCTTCTTTATTAATTTAGCCATATCTGAATCAAACATGCCTGGCAGGATGCTTTCCTTTGCCTCAATTAATGAAACTTTCTCATGTTCTGCCAAAGCAGCTCCCAGCTCTACACCAATTACACCTGCCCCTATAATTACTGAATGCTTTCCCGATTCTATGTTTTTTGCAATTGTTTTGGCATCTTCAATAGTTTTTAATGTGTAGTAATTGGCATTTTCAATTCCCTTGATAGGAGGGATAAAATTACTGCTTCCGGTTGCAATAACTAATTTGTCATAATGCAATTGTTTTTCATTACTATCTTCTTTGTAAAAAACAATTCTATTTTCTTTGTCTACGGAGTAAACAGTAGCATTTAAAACAAGATTGATGTTATTATTTTGATAATCACTTAAATCAAAAATGAACATATCATCAAAATTAATCTCACCTGATAAAAAATAAGGTAATGCGCAAGGGGAGTATTGAGTATATTGCGTTTTTTCAAGTACAGTAATCTCTGCTTCCTTGTCAAGCTTTCTAAGTTCATAAGCACAGGTTGTTCCTGCACTCCCCCCGCCGATAATTACCACTTTCATAAAAAAACCTCTATTCGAGTTTATCTTGTGGGTTTGGACAGTCGTTTTCTATGCAATCCTTTATTTTTGCTTCTATCTCTTCACCTATAGATTCACTGTAGCCCTCCCAGTATTCTTCACCAATAAAGGTTGCCGGTACGCCACGTGCATTTGTGCCGTATGCCTGTGCTACCTTCTGGAATTTTTGCACATTCTCAGGATCATTATATGTCTCAAACATTTTCACTTCTACTTCTGGGTATTTATTCTCAAGTTCCTCAAGGAAAGGTTTTTCTGTAGCACAATGAGGGCAGCCTTCTCCCCAGAAAAAGTAAACTGTTACCTTTTCACCGGATGTGCCTTCCTCTTCTGAAGGAGCATCTCCTGTTGTATCTGCAACACTTTCGCCTGTTGGACCTGAGCAGCCTGCCAGTGCAAATACTGCTAGTGCCATCACAATCAAACATGTTATTTTCCATTTCATTTTTTCACCTTCTCAACCACTCACTATTTAGTCAATCTTATCTCCTGGGTTTGGACAGTCGTTTTCTATGCAATCCTTTATTTTTGCTTCTATCTCTTCACCTATAGATTCACTGTAGCCCTCCCAGTATTCTTCACCAATAAAGGTTGCCGGTACGCCACGTGCTTTTGTGCCGTATGCCTGTGCTACCCTCTGGAATTTTTGCACATTTTCAGGATTATTATATGTCTCAAACATTTTAACTTCTAGTTCAGGGTATTTATTCTCAAGCTCTTCAAGGAAAGGTTTTTCTGTAGCACAATGAGGACAGCCTTCCCCCCAGAAAAAGTACACAACTACCTTATCCGGGTCGTCATCCTGAGTTGGAGTGCCGCCAGGACCTGGTTTTTCATTTTCATTTGTTGTACAGGCAGTTAGTAATGCTATTAAAATCATTAATACGCATATTGCTCTTTTCATTATAAATCACCTTTTGACTGCATCTTAGTTTACAACCTCATTCATAAATGTTTTGGCCTTATGCTCAATTTGTTTGGTGCATAGTCAATCAAAAACCTACCACTACCAGTCACAGACTGGTAGCAGCGCCAAGCAACAGACTACTCATTTTAGCTTGGCTGGGTTAAAAGGCCACACTTTTAACCATCGCAAAGCAACAGACTGTTTGTATAGCTTTTCTGGCCGTTTTTTACTTGCGTAAAAAAGGCATGCTCTCCTACGGCTCGGGTAGGTCAATATGAAAAACTTCGTTTTTTCGTTGCATTGCTCAGTTGAGCAATATTTTTCGCAAAAGTTGAAAATATTTTTCAACCCCTGTCAATTTTGTATTGACGCTGGTTAAATCTTGGATTTATACCCAGTAAATCTACGATTTACGCTGCCTGATTTTTCCACATAGCCACCAGTGAAACACTGGTGGAAAAATCAGATTTTAATTCTCCCAAAATGCTCTTCATTTACTATAAAAATCTTCTGCTTGCTTTGCATCCATAAGGTCTTCAACTTCTTTTGGGTCGTCAAGTTTTACTTTCATAATCCAGTTATTGTAGGGCTCCTGGTTTATTTTGCCGGGCTCATCAAAGAGGGAGTCGTTTACTT
>JBMCCQ010000033.1:0-10035 GCA_048618745.1 Candidatus Nanoarchaeia archaeon | reverse complement strand
AATTTCAATATGGTTTAGTTATCGTCTCGAAATTGGTCTCTCATCAAGCCCTTACAGGCTGACTCAGCTTCGCATGCCTTAAGACCTAATAACAATTTTTGCCTAAAAAGAAAAATATGACTCATGTACGCACCCATGTGATAATATTATTTCACCTATTCCGGATGCACCCCTTGTTTAGTAAAATATATAAAAAAACTAAATTACATCTATTTTAATGGAAGATAGAAATTTAAATTCACTTTGGGAGGAATATGCTCGTTTATTTCCTAAGAGAAGTGTCTTTGGTGAAAGAAGCCTTTGCTGGCATGTGACATATCTATGCAATTTAGATTGCTCCTTTTGTGACGCGAAAAAAAGTAATGAGCGTATTCAAAAGCAGGTTGATTTTCTGAAAAATAACTGGCGACTTTATAAGAAAGGATTTGAGAAACTTCCCGGAAGCTGGGAAATCATTTTAACAGGAGGTGAGGCTTTGGCTTTACCTGGCATATTGGGCATTGTTAAGGATTTAGTTGAAATGGGGCATAAAATATCCTTGACCACAAATTTTTCATTCTCTCTCGATTTTTATAAGAAATTTTTAAAGATTGTAGATGGGAAGCTGCATTTTTTTTCCGCATCTTTTAAGCCCGAATATTATAAACTGGAGCCTTACCTAAAAAAAGCCCAAGATATAAATACTGCTGTTAAAAGAATGAACGGACATTTTACTGTTGTTGCAGTTGCGGAGCCAAAATGGCTTGATTACTTGTATAATGTGGGAAAAATGTTCAATAAAAAAGGCATAAAATACAGGCTTCAGGCTAAAAGGGTGAATGGATCCTATATTAAATATTCCAAAAGGGAAAAAGAGAAAATAAGTGAATTTACAAGATGCTTTGGCCTTGGTAAGGATGTCAAGCTTAAATCAAAGGGAAGTTATCTTAGAAATGAACCTTCTTTAAACGGTTTTTATAATTATCTGGAAGAACAAGATGGCAGTGGCTCTCTTTTAACAAAGAATTTATTCAATAAATGTTTTAAAATTACCACCCAAAAGACCGGGAGCAATTGCTTTAAAGGTAGTCTTTGTCTTGCAGGAATTAAATATTTTGTAATGGATGATTTTGGCAATTGTTTCCGATGTCATAGCGGTATAACACATATTTCTGGTAATCAAGAGTATATGGGTAATCTGTTAAAGGGTGGTGTTAGGTTTTTTAATAATCCCAAGCCCTGTCCCCACAACTCCTGTTCATGTATTCTTCCTTATGACATGGGTTTAATTATTTAGTGGGTGAGAGAAATTTTTTGATATCTTTTTTTGAATCAAAATTATTATACAGCATAAATATGGGATACCAAGTGTAGATGTTTTGTGGAAATTCTTTTTTTATGAGATTATTGAAATATGGGCTGGTGATTTGTGTTTTTTTTTGTCTATCTCTACTATTTAAGCCATGTAACTCATCAAATTCGAGCCCGCCGAAATTTTCTTTGAGTATTTCTGGATTGTTTCTTATGTTGTCAACTGAAGATTTGTGATGATGGAGTCTTAATGCATATTTTAGGGGATTTTTTGCAAAAGGGGAACCTTTCATCATGATAAAGCGGTTTGCCAGAATTCCGTTGATATATTTTTTATTGTCAAGCAAAAAATCCCTTGTTTGTGCTATGTCTTCATTTGTTTCATAGGGCAGGCCAAATATAAAGTCGGTTACTGTCCATATACCGCGTTTGTCAGCTGCTTTAAAACAATCTGAAAAATGTCTGATGGGGTTGTTTTTAGGGGCTCTTCCAACATAATTATGAAGCTTTTTCGAAGCTGTTGCAATGCCCATGAATAATTCAATGCAGCCGCTTTTCGCGAATTTTTTAATTGTTTCAGGGGTTACCATATTTATATTAGCAGTATCGCTCCACTTAATATTAAACTCATCTTTTAAGCGGGGAAGAAGCTTAGTGTTATGCTCTTTTTCAAAAGCGATGTTGGTATTTAGAAAATAAAAATTATTTGTCTTATATTTCTTGTTTAAATATTCAATGTCTGTAAAAGCCTTATCTGCTGGAAGTTTTTGGGGCTTCTTGTTGTAGCCGCAATAAGCACAGTTATTATTACATCCAAACTGGAACCTGTAGGGTATTACCAACGGGGTTTTTGCTCCTTTTAGCTCATTAAATTTTTCAAGTACGGTCGTGGGAAGCTCGGGAAAAAAGAATTTTGCCTTTTCAGGCCGGACTTTATAGAGTTTTATGTGGCTTTTATTAAATTCCGGTACACTCCAGTCAGCGTTGGAGAGTTCTTTTTTTTCAGAACTTATAATTGGCGTTTTGCTGAATAGTGGCAACTCGTTGTTGAGTAATTTGTTTAAAAAAGTATATGCCTCGCCTATTACAAAATAATCAATATAATCAATCTTTAGTTTACTAATTAAATCTTTTAAATGCTCTTCTGATTTCCTTTTAATTTCAATGCCTCCCATAATTATTGGATTGTGTTTTTTTTCTCTGAGCCTTTTGGCAAGAAGAAGGGAAAAATTAATCTCAGTATGGGGGATATGGAAAGCAAGAATTTCGTTGGATTTAATTGGTAGGAGGCTTAAAATTCTGTCTATTTGTTCTTCAAGGTAAGGATCCTCGTCCTTATTCCTCAGATATTCGGGAATATTCCATAATTTTTTCCTTAAATAATTTAAATCAATTTTGTTGTTCCTTTTGCTGTTAAAAGTTTTGACAATGATATCAAGGTCAAAAAGCTCTGTATCTACATTTTTCTTTTTTAAATGTGTGTTGAGCAGACCAAGTGCATAAGGTGGAAATGTATACCTCTCCAGCCTTACCACGTTTATTAGTTTAATTTTCATAGGCAAGTCTCATAAGGTATTTTTATATAACGGAGATGGCCTTCTAATATTTAAGTTTAATACAAAAAATGCTGTAAAAAAATTAAAAAAAAATTTAGTAAACCGGTATGTCTCCTCCGGATTTTTCTAATGTAACATTGTTTACTGAACGCAGGTCGCTGAGCGCATTTATCCTCAGGAGATTTTGGGATTTTGTGTAGAGCAAATCCTCAATGTAGAGGCTTCTTTCTACAGCTGGCCCCTGGTTGTTTGCAGCTGAAATTGAGTGGTCTATCAGGCCTCTGAGTTCAATATTGTCTTTTGAAATGTTAAAGACAAAAGCGCCGTTATAATCCTGTTCCTGGCTTTCTCTTCTTCTGTGGTCATTGTTTACTGCCGGGATGACTAAAAGGTTTTTTTCTTTTGAAAACATAAAGGCCTTGTGCTCGTAAAGTGCATTTGACTGAGCGTAGCGCTCATCTGTTACAAAGCTTGCAACTTCTTTTGGGTTTTCAAAGTCGCTTACATCGAATAATGATATCTTAAGGCCTTTAGTTCTCCCGGTTTCTGTTGCATTTTTTCCAATGCCTATTATTGTATCCTCATCGTATGGATGAAGATATCTTGAAAAGCCGGGGATTTTAAGTTCTCCAAGATTCTCCGGGTTTTCGGGGTCTGAGAGGTCTATTACAAAAAACGGGTCCACTTGTTTGAATGTTACCATGTAAAGCTTATCCCCAATAAATCTTGTGGAATAAATGCTTTCATCCTCTGCAAGACCCTCCAGGCTTCCTAGAACCTCCAGGTCTTTGTTTAATGTATAAACGTTATTTGCTGATTCAGTGTTCTCTTTTTCAAACCTTGACCAGCGTGGGCTGATGGTGGTGGCTATCCTTAAGATGCTGTCTTTTTCATCCATTGAAAACTGGTTGATAATATGGCCAGGAACTTTGCCGTTTGCACTTGCCTCTATTCCGCCTTGGTCTGCCTTGATTTTGTTAATTATGGTGTATTCCATGTGCTCAAGCTCTTCAAGCTTTTTTTTAAGAAGCTCTTTTGCCTTGTCTTCTAATTTGTCCTCTTCATCCTGCGGCATATAACGCACATGTCTTTCGTAGACTTCCATTATTTTGCTTTCCTTTTCAGACTGTGTCAGGATATCGTTATCTGTTTTTTTGATTTTTTCAATAAGCTCTTTGTCTTTTTGTGTAAGCTTATCTTCCAACAGCTCCTTGATTATTTCTTTTTCAAGCTCATATTCATTTATTCTCTCAGTATATGTTATGAATATATTGTTTTCAGACATGAAAAGGTTAGGGTCGTGTTCTACTGTGAGTGTTTCAGAGTCTTCAAGTTCATTGTCATCAAGAGAAATTGAATGAATTGTGAGGAATTGCGGGTTCTGGTAGGGGATGTTAAAGCGTGAAACGTCTGAAAGCTCCACATTTTGTTTTGTTGTCCCCTCATAAATTATTGGTGTAGGGATTTGGCGGTGCTGAGGCCTGGACTGGGCCATAAAATATACTTCGCCATTAATCATTCTAGCATCAAAGTAGTTTCCTTCAAACTTATATTCCTTTTCAAGTGAAGGCTCTTTTTTATCGTCAACGCTATATATGTTGAAAAAGGTTGCGCCTTCTCTTGTAAGCTCAAGCTCACTTAGATCATCGTTAGTTGAGATGTCTCCGAAAACTGCAAGCTTGTTGTCTTTAACAAAAAGGCTTTCAGGGGTGTTTTCGAATTCAATTGAAGAGAGCACTTCAGCTTCTTCTCCCGGGTATGCCTTTATTACATAAAGTGTTTTTTCAGTTATTGTGTAAATGTATTCGCCGTCAGTTTTTAGAATATCAGCCTCATCTACTCCTTCTATCTGAATGTTAGTCTCGCTGAAATCCCTGCTTTGTGAGTCTTTTGGCGCACTTGCTGAAACTTCATCAGCGTCTTCTACCATCTCAGGCGATGAAACCATACGTCTGTAATTTTCTGAGCTTCCTTCGTGCTGCTGAAGAAAGGAGCTAAGCTCACTATTGTCCTTAAAGGATGTTTTTTCAATTTTTTCCGGGATACCGTAGCTTTGCTCGTTATATGTTCCAAGCTCTAATGTGTTATTTTCACTACTACTGTTCTCGTTTTCAGTTGTGCATGCCTGTATTAATAAAACCGCAACTATTAAGATAAATATAGTCCTTTTCATTTTGCAACCTCCATTTGAATTGGATAAAATACCATAAATCTTTCATATTAATATAAGTTGTTTAGAGTTCAAATATGTTTGAAGTTTATTTAACTAGTTTTGTTATAATTATGGGGTGGTGGAAATTTGTTGTATTTATGAGGGTAAGAATGAAAAATTTTTATCTATAAGGTTTGTAAGTGAAAAATTTGTGGAAAATTATTGTATCTTTTCTATAATTGGTAATTATAATTTTGGAATTTATTCCTTCTTGTATATATTTGATAAACGAAAAATATATATATCATCCTGAACAGTAGATGCTATATCTTGTGGTCTTGCACGTCCGACAACACAAGATATTGTATTTATGGTTAAGTGACAAAAAACAAAAAGGTGAGCCAAAAAATGAAATGCCCTTACTGCAATAGTTTGGATTTGAAAGTTCTTGATAAACGAAGGGGAACAGATGAAGACAGCACTCGAAGGAGAAGAGAGTGCCTGAAATGTGGCAAAAGGTTTACAACGTATGAGCGTGTTGAGACAATTGAGCTGAATGTTATTAAGAAAAACGGGGAAAGAGAAACTTTTGACAAGGAAAAGCTAAGAAAGGGCATAGATATCTCCTGTGAAAAGAGGCCAGTTGAGGAAAAGGATATTGATGAGGCTCTTGACAAAATTGAGGCAAAATTAAGGGGAATGGATGCCTCAGAAATAGAGAGCAAAAAGATAGGCCGGATGGTAATTAATGAATTAAAAAAGCTTGACCATATTGCATATTTAAGGTTTGCGTCTGTATTTAAAGGATTTTCAAGTGTTGAGGCTTTCCAAAAGGAAATTGAGTCTCTAAAAGACAGAAAAACGTCACCTAAATCACAGCAGCCCAAAGTAAAGAAAATCAGGAAAAGGGACAATTCAATCGTGGATTATGATGAGAATAAGATTACTGAAGCGATTTTCGCGGCTGCAAAGGCAATCGGGGGAAAGGACAAAGAAATGTCTGCCCAACTTGCTAAAGAGGTAACCGAGCTTGTAAACCAGAAGTTCGATGATAAAAATATTCCTTCTGTAGAGGATGTGCAGGATCTTGTGGAGAAGGTTTTAACTGAAGAAGGACATTACCAGACTGTTAAAAGCTATATCCTTTACAGGCAGCAGCAAAAAAAGATCAGGGCTACAAAAGATACAGTTATTGAGATTGAGTCTTCTGTTAAGGAATACCTTGATAAGGCTACCTGGAAGGTTAATGAAAACAGTAATGAGCAGTTCAGTTTTTCAGGACTTTTGCTTTATACAGCAGGCAAGATGATTTCCAACTATGTGCTTAATTATGTTTATACCCCTGCAATTGCTGATGCGCATAAGAAGGGATATATTCATGTTCATGACCTCACAAATGGCGTCATTGGCTATTGTGCAGGATGGTCGCTTAAAAACTTGCTGCTTAAAGGCTTTGGGGGGATACCTGGGAAAGTGGACTGCAAGCCTGCAAAGCATATGGGAACAATTGTGCACCAGATGGTAAATTACATAGGATGCCTGCAGATGGAGTTCGCTGGAGCCCAGGCATTTTCAAGTGTTGATACATTGCTTGCACCATTTGTAAGGGAAGATAAGATGAGCTTTAAGTCAGTAAAACAGTGCATGCAGCAGCTTGTATTTTCCTTAAACATACCTTCAAGATGGGGCAGCCAGTATCCTTTCAGTAATCTTACCTTTGACTGGGTTGTGCCTGAAGATATGAAAAATGAAAAGGCAATTGTCGGCGGAAAGAGGATGGATTATACCTATAGTGACCTTCAAAAGGAAATGGATATGATTAACAGGGCATTTTTGGAAGTGATGCTTGAAGGGGATGCGTCTGGAAGAATATTTACCTTTCCTATCCCAACCTACAATCTTACAAGGGATTTTGAATGGGATAGTGATAATGCCAAGCTTTTGTTTGAGGTTACAGCCAAATACGGGACACCGTACTTTCAGAATTATGTTGGAAGCAACCTTGACCCAAAATCAATCAGGGCAATGTGCTGCAGATTGAATCTTAACCAGAATGAGCTTATGCAAAGGCCCGGAAGCATGTGGGGGCCTGGAGACAGCACAGGCTCAATTGGTGTTGTTACACTAAATCTGAACAGGCTTGCGTATGAGTCAAAGAATAAGGATAATTTCTTTGAAAAGATTGCAAAGTACATGATTTTAGGAAAGGATTCACTTGAGACAAAAAGAGTGATGATAGAAAAGAATTTAGAGAAGGGGTTGATGCCTTATACAAAGAGATACCTTGGTACATTTGACAACCACTTTTCAACAATCGGGCTTTGCGGCATGAATGAAGCCTGCATAAACCTTATTGGTAAAGACATAGCAACAGAGGAAGGAAAAAACCTGGCGATTGAAACACTGAAATTTATGAAGGACAAGTGTCTGGAGTTTCAGAAAGAAACAGGCAATCTTTACAA
The DNA here is from genome assembly GCA_048618745.1 of Candidatus Nanoarchaeia archaeon. Classification (GTDB taxonomy): domain Archaea; phylum Nanobdellota; class Nanobdellia; order Woesearchaeales; family DSVV01; genus CAZBGG01. Next base: position 2,575 of record JBMCCQ010000033.1, on the reverse strand, counting down.
CCTCGAGGCTACGCCTGCAGAATCAACAAGCTATAGGTTTGCAAGACTTGATAAAAAGTATTATCCTGAGATTTATGTATCTGGGGAAGAGGAGCCATACCTTACAAACTCCACTCAGCTGCCAGTTGGGCATACTGAAGACCCCATCGAGGCGGTTGAGCATCAAAACCAAATCCAGCCGAACTATACTGGCGGAACAATCTTTCACACATTTTTAGGTGAGAAGGTAAGTTCAGGTGAGGCTTGCAAGAAGCTCGTGCAAAAAATTGCATACAACACCAAGCTACCTTATTTTTCAATAAGCCCTACCTTTAGTGTGTGCAAAGAGCATGGCTATCTAAGAGGAGAGCATTTCACATGCCCTGAGTGCGGCAAAGAAGCAGAAGTGTTTTCCAGGATTGTCGGGTACTACAGGCCTGTGCAGAACTGGAATAAAGGCAAAAAGGAAGAGTATAAGCAGCGTATGGAGTTTAGCGAGAGTAAGGGTTTTAAAAGCTCTTTTCAGAATGAGCTAATGGCGACAGTAAACAAAAAGGAAACCGCAAAGGGTGATAGCAATGTTTGATTCTTTTCTTTTTTTTAAGACTCCAATGTGTCCTAATTGTGAAGAAATTCATGACTGGCTTGAAGAGAACGAAAATGTAGCCAGGATGGGAGAAGAAGTTGATGCGACAACAAAAGAAGGCCTTGAAACTGCCAAGAAGTATGGGGTAAGTGGTGTTCCTACAATTGTGTTATTTAAGGATGGCGAGAAAGTAAAGACTGTAGACAATCTTGATGATTTTAAAAAAATGCTTGAGCATAAATCACTGGATGAGTATTAGAATGCTTCCTATAAAGGGCCTGCAAAAAACTTCTTTAATTGATTTTCCACCCTATACAACATCTGTTGTGTTTATAGGGGGGTGTAATTTCAGGTGCAAATACTGCCATAATTACGACCTTGTGCTTAATTACAAAGATATGCCCACAATTTCAGAAAATCAAGTGATTGAGTTTTTAAAATCAAAGAAAGGCTGGGTGGATGCAGTCACAATTACAGGGGGCGAGCCTACACTTTATGGTGAGCTGATTGATTTTGTAAGGGAGATAAAAAAGCTAGGGCTGAAAGTAAAACTGGATACAAATGGCACAAATTCTGAGCTTTTATGGGATATGCTTGAGGAAAAGCTTCTTGATTATATTGCAATGGATTTTAAGGCACCTTTTGACAGGTATGAGAATATAACAGTATTTCCTGTAAATATTGAGGAGCTTAAAAAATCAGTGTCATTAATAAAGAATTCTGGTGTGGATTATGAGTTCAGGGCTACAATTGTTCCCAGGCTTCATAGGCATGAGGATTTCAGGGAGATAGGTCAATTCTTAACGGGTGCAAAAAGGTTTGTACTGCAGCCTTTCAGGGGAAGCCATGGTGTGCTGGATAAAAATTTTGAAGAGGAGACTGGCTTTTCAAGGGAGGAAGTAGGGGAGATTAAAGAAATACTGGCTCCTTATTTTAAAGAGGTTGTTGTAAGGGATGAGTCCTAAGTTTGCAGTTAAATTAAAAGAACAATTGCGTAGCCTGCAAGTGATCCGCCGCTGATAAAAGGCATTGCCGGGTAGTATCTGTTCTTTTTGCCGTAGGTTAAAAGGAGGAAAAGAGCTATTGTTGTCGTAATCACAATTATTACAGGATAGAGAAAGGAGGCATATGCCTTCATTACTGTTCCTGCAAAAATGAGGGGGAATGCAACATCTCCTCCCCCTAATATTGCGTTTTTTAAAGTTCCAGATGATTTAGAAATTTTTTTTGTTGTCTGTGTTTTAAAGCTGATTTTGCCTGTCTTTTGATTATAAGGCATCATAAGGCCTGCAAAAAGCTTGTTTTCTGTCTGGTACTTAGCCATTGTAACCATGTGTTTTGTTTTCCAAACAGCAATCATATCATATAATGAAATTATTACCAGCAGGGCAAGCGCTGCAGTAATATGTATGCCAACAGAGATTATAAGGGCGGCAAGCCCCCCGTAAATGAATATTTCTGTTATATTATGAATCACAACATTTTTTTTAATAACCTTCATGTATGCAAGGGCAGAGACCACAATCAGTGTAAAAACTGAAAGGATAGTTACAGGAAAGCCTACAATTTCCGGGTTAATTATTCTAAAGCCTGGGTTAATTCCGATAAATCTAAGCAGCTTGGCAATAAACTGCGCGAGTGCAAAATAAAGGCATATTATTATGCTTAAAATAAACCATGCCATCCAGAGTTTAAGTATTTTGAATTTAATGATTGCAAGAACCATTATAGTTCCCAAAAGAATTGCTGCAGAAATGTAAACCCACACGTATTTTTCCTCCTGGGCAGTCAGGTCAGGCGGTCTTTGGCCGGTATATTCAAAAGCGCTTTCCTTTACTTTTGTATGGCCTTCACTGGAGGACTGCTCAATATCCACATACTGGTTAATTATTACTAACCCCATAAGCTGAGAGCATAAGAAAAGCACCACAAGAAACAGTGTTATTTTCAGATTATGTTTCATAAGGATTTATTTCTTAAAAATTATTTTTAAACTTTTGGTTTTTATGG
>JBMCCQ010000032.1:0-10182 GCA_048618745.1 Candidatus Nanoarchaeia archaeon | reverse complement strand
TGGGCCCGGCGAGATTTGAACTCGCGACCCCTCGATTAAAAGTCGAGTGCTCTAACCGAGCTAAGCTACGGGCCCGCGCATAATACTTCCCTTTCGGAAAATATAAAAACGCCCTGGCCGGGACTTTCAATCCGTTGGCCTTTGCTTTTAAAAAGACCAAATTGCGGTATTTGAACCCGGGTCGAAGCCTCGACAGGGCTTCATGCTAGGCCAGGCTACACCACCAGGGCATTTATGCAATGAACGCCAAAAAATCCCTCATATCTGCAATGGGGCCCGTGCGGGCTTTTTTAGCAGCAATAAGGTGCTTGCAACTTTTTTGGCTGTATTCTCTCAGCTTACGCCTCTATTTATAAAATTAACTAATTTTAGCTGGAGACTCCCCTTTCGGAAAAACAGGTAATTTATAAAAGTATGGGTTTTGGACGAGGAGACTATTTATATGTGAATGAGGGAAAGATTAATAAAGAATTTGCTGATTTAAAATCATTAACACAAAAACAGGGGGGATAGTAATGATTCATGTGGTAGGACATAAAAGCCCGGATACAGATTCAGTTTGTGCTGCAATCGCTATGGCTGAATTAATGATTAAGCTAGGTGAAAATGCAAAGCCATCAATACAGGGGGATTTTGGTCCCGAAACCCAATTTGTTCTTAAAAAGGCAGGGGTACAAGCTCCTGAGCATATACAAGATGGCTCAGACAAAGATATTTTTTTAGTGGACCACTCCGAGTTAAGCCACACTGTAGATAATCTTGATACTGGCAGGCTTTATGGAATTGTAGACCATCATAAACTGGGAGATATTACAACACCTCATCCGCTTGAAGTCTGGGTATGGCCAGTGGGGAGTACCTGCACGATAATTAAGAGAATGTTTGATTTTTATAATCTGCAGCCTGAAAAGCAGACAGCCTGCCTGATGTTGTGCGCAATATTAAGCGATACTGTGCTCTTTAAATCAGCCACCTGTACAAAAACTGATGTAAATGCTGCCAAATCTCTTGCAGAGCTTGCTGATGTAGGGGACATTGAAAACCTGGGAATGGAAATGTTTAAGGCAAAATCTGAAATAGATGGCTCAACTCCAAAAGAGCTTTTGATGAGGGATTACAAAGACTTTAACATGGGTGATAAAAAAATTGGAATTGCCCAGCTTGAAATGGTTGACATAAGCATGGTTGATGACTTAAAGGACAAACTCCGAGAAGAGATGAAAAAACTAAAGCAGCAAGGTAGAGATACAGTTATGCTTTTGCTTACAGATATAATGAAAGAGGGTACCCAGCTTCTTATTGAGAGTGATGAGCCTGAAATAGTTGAGATGGCTTTTAATGTAAAGCCCGAAAACAGGACAGTATGGCTTGAAGGTGTTATGAGCAGGAAAAAGCAGGTTGTTCCAAAACTTGAAGAAGTTCTGGCAAAATGATACTTCAAGGTTGTTTTTGAAAAATTAACTTTTGATTCTTTTTTTTTACTTGTGTGCACATTTTATAAGCGCAAAAAATACTTAACTTACGCCTTAAGGGCAAAAGTTGCAAAAAATAACAATCAATGGCTTGGGTCCAGGGGCCGGCGAGCAGGTTTTTAGCCGTCAGGTGTCTTTATTATTGTGATTTTTGTTAAACTTCATTATATACAAATCTTGACTTGCCTTTTAGTATTTTGTCCTACCTTTATAAGTAATCATTGGTTCTCTCAATCTATACGATAAAATTATAAATGGAAGTCCATTATTGATTTTCAAATGGGATTAAAGCAAGTAATACTAATAAGGCATGACCTGAAACTTCCGAAAGGGAAAATGGCAGCCCAGTCTGCACATGCTGCTGTAGAAGCTGTTTTAAAATCTGATAAAGAGAAGGTTAAGACTTGGAGACAAGCGGGAAGTAAAAAGGTTACTTTAAGAGTAGAATCTAAGGAAGAATTGTATAAATATGCCCAAACCGCTAAAGATGATGGCATTACAACAGCAATAATTACCGATGCTGGAAGAACAGTAATCGAGCCGGGAACTGTAACATGTGCAGCCCTCGGTCCGGATAATGAAGAAAAAATTGATAAAATTACAAAAAATCTTAAGATGATTTGATGTATTTAAAGGCCATATAAGCTCCTGTTACACCCTGTGCTACACCGGTGATTGCCTGCTTGAATTCAGTGTCAGTAACATCTCCTGCGGCAAACACTCCCTTAACGTTTGTACGGCTGTTTCTGTCAATAATAATTTCTCCTTTATCATTGAGCTCAACACCGATTTTTTTGGCAAGCTCAGTTAATGGAGTGTGGCCTATTTCAATGAAAAGTCCTTGTATTGGTAGTTTATTACTGCCCTTATAAGGATTGTCAAGAACCACATACTCAAGTTTGTCTGTGCCTTGTGCTTCCTTCACCTGTGTTTTAGTAATTACTTCTATATTATCAATCCCTTCAATCTTGTCAAGATAGACTGGCTCGGCCCTGAGATTTTCTCTCCTGTAAATAATGTAGACTTTTCTTGCATTTTGTGCAAGGACAATTGCCTCTTTGACTGCTGCATCGCTTCCGCCTATTACTGCTACTTCTTTGTCATTATAAAGGTAACCATCACAGATTGCACAACTATGAATGCCGTTCCCCTCAAATTGCTCTTCACCAGGGATGCCAAGTTTTTTTCTTTCTGTGCCTGTTGCAATAACAAGGGATTTCGCTGAATACTTTGCCTTGTTAGTGGTTATTTCAAATCCCTCCTTTCTCTCTATGTTCTCAACTTCTTCAAGTTTTAGCTCTGCGCCGAATTTTAATGCATGCTCCTTAATCTTATCAGCTAAATCAATTCCCTGCATTTCAGGTAGTCCTGGGTAATTGTCCACCTCACCTGTCCAGTTAAGCGCTCCGCCTGTCTCCTTTCCAATTAGGAGTGTTTTGAGCTTAAACCTTCCTGCGTACAGGGCAGCACCATAGCCTGTCGGCCCTGCACCTATAATTGCAATATCATAGTCGCTTGTCATTTTAAAAAAAGAATTATAAGCCAAGAGAACTATCTATCTCTGGCTTATTAAATCCAACAATAATTTTTCCGTCTATGTCAAGGACAGGAACACCCTGTTGTCCGGATTTTTGTACCATCTCTACAGCGGCATCTCTGTCATTATCCACTTTTTTTAAGTTAAAACTAATATTGTTGTGTTCCAGGTATTCTTCTGCTTTCCTGCACCAAGGGCACGAATCAGTTGAATATATTGTAACGCTTGTCATAAAAATCACCTCTGGGTTTCTTTAGGCTTCAGACTCAACTATGTTTCCTCTTTCTTCCCTTACAAGATCTTTTCTTCTTGAGCCCCTGTAACCACATTCAGCACATAGTGCCCTGTTAAAATTGCCTACTTCAATCTTTTTTCCGCAACTTTTACATCTGATTACTTTTTTTACTCCAGTGATCTTTTCGAAGGGCTGGAATAGATCTTGTTTTTTCTTTGCCATATTATCACCTACATCTATTTAATATATTTAACTTGTGTTTAAGTGTTAAAACTATGATTTAAGTCTCACGAAGAACGCTGTATAAAGGAGAAAGAGCATTTACTATATATATTTTATGCACGCTTGGCCAGTGAATTGACTTAAAATGCACAATATATATAAATTATGCCCTCTCCTTCCCTGATTTATGGAGAATATAATTGTGTGTATTGCAGGAGATAATATTGATAATTTATTTACAGGAATTAATAAATTCTCTGTGGAAAGCGTTGTAATCCTTGCCAATGAAACACAGGAAGAGGACGCACAGAACATAAAGAAAAAACTGGAATCCTTTAAAACCCCTGTAAACATAAGGACTGTGTCAGGCTCATGGGAGGATATCTTTAAGGAAGTAAATGAGTTAAAAAAATCTTATGGGGATAAACTAATTATTGATGTTTCTACGGGCAACCCCTCTGAGACAGCTCTTTTGACCAGTGCGGCTTATGTAAACGGGGTTAAGGCATATAGTGTTGAAAATAACAATGTAATTATGCTTCCTGTTTTGAAGTTTTCATACTATAAAATGGTCCCTGATAAAAAAATGCGGATTTTGAAGCTACTCTACCAAAAAAGCCACTGCTGTTCCTCGTTTGAGGATTTAAGCAGAGAAATGAATATGTCTCTTCCACTTATCTCTTATCATATTAACGGCTCGGGCAAAAGTAAGGGATTAAAAGAGCTCGGCCTTGTTGAAACAAAAGAAAGCAAAAATAAGATTGGTGTCCAGCTATCACTTCAGGGCAGACTACTTGTGAAAGGATGTTTGTAGTGCTGACATTATCAAAATCTTATTTATCCTTTTTATATTTATTATAATCATTCCTGTCTGATTCTGGAATCCAGTTTCTTGCAGCGTCTTTTTCAATAAAGAGTTTTCCCTTGTCAAGTTCTCCCAACTTCTCCTCCAGAGCACCCGGCTTTGCGCCCTGATATTGCATCACCACAATTGTGAGGCCATTATCTTCAATATCCCCTGTAATAGTGCATCCCAGGTTATTCAATGTTTCAAGATACTTCTCCTGGAATTCGTCTTTGTTTCCTACATAGGTCAGTATATAATTAATTTTGTAACCCTTCTCTTCTTTTTCAAAACCCATATTTACACCTCATACATTTTTATTAAAATACTTTTTTGTACAGTTTGTGGACAAGGCAGTCAGCCTGTATGAGCCCTGCCCCGTATTTTTCCTTTTGCTGAGGGTCTCCTGCTCCCAGCTCTCTTGCACTCTCTTTAAGTGTTTTTTCAAATTCCTTTCCTGTAACTGAGTTTTTTACAGAAACTGCTAGCGCTCCAGCACCCGCACAATGCGGGGTAGCCATAGAGGTCCCTGAAAATCTCGCATACCTGTGGTCTGGAATTGCTGAATAAATATCTACTCCCGGCGCAGATATGTCAACTGTATCATGGATGTTTGAAAACCGGGCATGTTCATTTTCACTATTGAGGGCAGCAACTGAGATAACTCCTGTGCATGAAGCAGGATACTCTGGCCCATGTCCTTCATTACCCGCGGCACCACATAATATAAGCCCCTTTTGGTACGCGCTTTTGCAAATGTAGCTTAATGCAATGGAGTATGAGGGGGAGCCAAGGCTCATTGATATGATGTTTATATTTTCCTGCTTTATTCCATAGTTTATTCCCCTGATGATATCTGTAATTAAGCCGGAACCTCTGCTGTCAAGGACTTTAGCTGCATACAGGGTGCATTCAGGGGCAACGCCAATGTCCTGACCGGCCACTATTCCTGAACAATGCGTACCATGATGGTTATCATCCATTGGTGGTTTGCCGGGAGTAACAAAATTATATCCTTTATTGCTTTCAAAACAGTGTTTAAGCTCAGGATGATTGTAATCCACACCAGTGTCTAATATGAGAACATTTGCTCCTTTTCCTTTTGTAACATGCCAGGCAGCAGGTGCATGAATATTTCTTAAATTCCAATTAGGGGAATTGCTTCCCGGCTCCTTTGGCTGGGCAAATCCCATCTCTTTTGCCATGCGGCTGAATAATTCAGGCGTGTAAACCCCTGAAGACCTTTGAGTGTTTTTTATTGCGGATGCGTAGGCCGGCGTGTTTTTTAAAAAGGAGTTTTTTCTGTTATTAAGTGCATAACATACTCTGTCAATATCTTTTACACTGCATGGTACAGCAATAAAGGGGATTGTGTCAAATACAAAGTATTCTTTTGCTCCTAAATCTTTTTTTAAAAGTTCGCCAATATCATTTTTGTAAGTGTTATTATTGGAGTTTAGCTGCAGAATAATGTCCTGCCTTTTATTTCTAAAATACAGCTTTTCCAGTTCCTGGAAGACTTTCTTTTTAATGGAGGTGGATTCTGATTTTTTGACCAGATTTGTAACTGGAGCAAAGGCTCTTTGCGTAAAAGTGGTTTCCGGAACTTTCATGGCCTGCTTACTTATCCTTTTCTGGTCAGAATGCTTAAAAAATATGTTATAGGAAAAATATGAATCAATAAGCTGGTCTACTTTTTTAATCAGTTTTTTTCTTGACCTTTCGGGTAAATTAGATTTTGAAGCCTTGGCAAGTATATTATTCAGCCTGTTATCCTCGAGGACCTTGCCACTGTTTTTTTTCATCACTCCTATATACTGCTCTTTAAGTGGTGAGTAATTCTGTACAAGAAATTCGCCTATTGTATAGGGTGCTTTCTCAAGAAGGCTTGAGTTTTTGTGTACTTGATATAGTTTGCCGCTTTCTGCAACATAAGAAGTGGTGTTATCTTTTGAGAGACTGTTTAAAAGCTCTTCAAGATTCTTTGTCTTTTTTTGTTTCTTTTCTGATGAGACTAATCTTTTCTTTTGTTTTTGTATTGGCTTTTCACTTAAAATTACGATACCGTTCTTCGTGTTTTTAGCTTCAGTCATCAGAGTTTAGAAAGTCCGTATCTTTTAATGACAGTTATTGCTAAATTTGTGAAGCTTTTTCCTGACAGCTGAAAATCTTTGCAAATTATCCGCAGTATGATCATTTTACTTTTTTTGTAAATGGATTCTTACACAATTAATGGAAATCTTTCGAGAGTATTTTGCCCGAGTCCACATGGGAAAGAGAGAATTTCAACAGAACCACAATGTCTGAAAATTTTTAAATGGACATTAATTTCCTGACAAATAATGGATAAACTAAATAATTTGAGGCAAAAAATAAGGTCTTTAAAACGTGTAACCGTCTCTTTTTCAGGAGGGGTGGACAGTACTCTTGTTTCTAAAGTTGCATATGATGAACTGGGTGGGCAGGCTTTGGCTGTCACAGTTAAAACTGAATTTATAACAGAAGACGAAATTCTTTATGCTGTTAATATTGCAAAAGATATTGGCATAAAACATAAGATTGTATACGTCAGTCTTTTGGATGATGAAATAATTGCAAAAAATCCTGCGGACAGGTGTTATTTTTGCAAACTAAACATCCTGGAAAATCTTCCGGGAAAAATAATTTTAGATGGCACTAATGCAGATGATGACCCGGGAAGGCCGGGGATGCAGGCACTTGAGGAGCTGGGAATAAACTCACCATTAAAAGAGTGCGGAATAACCAAGCAGGAAGTAAGGGAAATTGCAAAAAAACTTGGCTTAAACAACCATTCAAAACCCGCAAACAGCTGTCTTGCAACAAGAATTCCTTTTAATGAAAATGTAACAAAAGAAAAACTTAAACAAGTTGAAGAAGCCGAAAGCGAATTAATTAGTTTAGGCATATACGGTGCAAGAGCACGGCTCAATAATGAAGGATTTTGCCTTGAGATTCCTGAAAAATATCGCAATATTTATGAAACAAAAAAAGATTCAGTAGAAAATAAAATAAAATTCCCGGTGAATGTTAAATGGACATAAACAAATTGCTTGAGGGGTTCAAGGTTGGGAGAATCTCCAAAAAAGAAGTTCTTGATGAAATCAACAAATCCTCTTTTTCAAATATTGGTGCAGCCAATATTGATTATGACAGGGAGAAAAGAAGGGGGTATCCTGAGGTTGTTTATTGCAGGGACAAAACCCCTGAGGATGTAAAAAAAATTTTTTCAGACATGCTTGGAAAAGGAAAAAAAGCTCTTGGAACAAAAGCGACTAAAAAACATTATGAAGCATGTAAAGATTTGAACCTTAAATATGATCAAGTCAGTGGAATAATTTACACTGAGGATGTTGTCTCAGAAAAAAAAGGGAAGGTGGCAGTGATTTGCGCGGGGACTTCTGATAAACATATTGCCGAAGAGGCCGCATTAACCCTTGAATTTTTTGGAAGTAATGTTGTAAGAAAATACGATTATGGGATAGCGGGATTAAACAGGCTTTTTGCAATTATCGACGAGATTGAAGAATGCAATGTGATAGTTGTTGTTGCCGGTATGGATGGTGCTCTGCCGACAGCTGTGTCTGGGTTAGTTTCAAAACCGGTTATTGCTGTGCCCACAAGTGTTGGTTATGGTGCCTCTTTTAATGGTCTGGCAGCACTTCTTACGATGCTTAATTCATGCTCTCCAGGAATAACTGTTGTTAATATTGATAATGGGTTTGGGGCAGGCTATTCTGCAAATATAATAAATATGCAAAGCGAGGGTGGGAGATGAAGGTTCTCTATCTTGAATGCCTAAGTGGTGTAAGTGGTGACATGCTATTAGCTTCACTTCTTGATACAGGAATCAGCCTGAATTACCTGAAAACGCAGCTGAATAAACTTAACCTGGATTATGAAATTGAGTTTAGCGAAAAGAAAATTAATGGGATAACTGCAAAAGCAATTAATGTTAAAGAGAGCTCTAAGCAGCCTCTTAGGCACTATAAGGATATCCTGAGAATAATTGAAGAAAGTTCACTTGAGCCTCCTATAAAAAAGAAAGCAAAAGCAATAATTGATATACTGGGGCATGCCGAGGCCAGGGTACATAACACAGGTATTGAAAAGGTGCATTTTCATGAGATTGGGGCAATTGATACAATTATTGATATTGTTGGTGCAGTAGTTCTAACAGAGAAACTAAATGCCAAAATCGTCTCATCTAAAATTAACCTGGGAAGCGGGTTTGTAAATATTGAACATGGAATGCTTCCTGTTCCTGCACCTGCTTCGGCTGAAATAGCGAAAGGGATGCAGGTATACTCAACTGACAGCCAAATGGAGCTTGCAACACCTACAGGTCTTGCAATTATTAAAGGGCTTGCATCTGAATACCAGGGAATACCGACCGGTGTTCTTGAAGAAACCGGGTATGGTGCAGGATCAAAAAGCAATAATTCAAATCCGAATATATTGAGAGCTTTTATTCTGCAAACCAAGGAAGGCGAGTTTACTGAAGAGATTCATGCAAATATTGACGATTGCACAGGTGAAGTTTTGGGATATGCAATGCAGCAGCTTTTTGAAAACGGGGCACTGGATGTATACTTTACTCCCATACAAATGAAAAAGCAAAGACCCGGCGTCAGGCTTTCTGTAATATGCAACAAAAAAGACACTAGTAAACTGGTAGAAATTATCTTTAGGCAAACCACTACCACTGGCGTAAGAATAAATGAAACCCGCAGATTGAAATTAAAAGAAAAAACAACCCAGATAAACATCTTCAATTCCTGGGTAAATGTTAAGCAGGGATACTTCCAAAATGAACTTGTTAATGTCTCTCCGGAATATGAGGATTGCAAAAGCATTGCAGAGAAAAAAAATCTTCCCTTAAAAAAGGTGTTTGAAGCAGCCCTAAAAAAATTTTCTGAATAGATTATGGCTTAAAAGACCAAAAAGAATTCCAGTCATATTAGAAATCATATCAGTCATTGTATCAATCCAGAGAGAAAGATTTAACCCGTAATCCCCCGGCCCTAAAGCAAGCCAACCCTTGCCAATTCCGAATATTAAAAAACCAGAATACTCAAAAATCTCAATTAAAGCTCCAATGCCCATTAGTGAAAGAAATGCGACTGGCAAATTTTTGAAGTTTGGCTTAAAATGTATAAGTACAGCCAAGGTTAAAAACAAAAATCCCAATGTGTGGCCAATAAGATCATAATGTGGCAGGATAAATGAGCTGTCATAAAGGGTTGAAACTCTTCCTTCATATGATATCGGAAGAAGTCCTGCAAAGTGCCAAAGAATGCTCATCCCCAAAAATATGACGGCTTTTGTAGAAACCTTTTTTTTCTGTACAAGACTAAATCCCGCTAATATTAATATGATGTATACAATAAATTCGATAAACATTATCCCCTCTGCAATATACAGATACAGGGAAAATACAAGATAAAACAAGGCGATAAACAAAGCGGTCTTATTCATATGAGCGGGAATAATTTTTAGACTTATAATACTTGTCCAAATAAAACAAGGCCGGAGACAGAATCAAGCAACTGACTATTTTTCAGGCTTGCTTGGCCTCCATGCTCTCACGAGCCCGGAGACAGCGCAAAACAACGGACTGTTTGTAAAGTTTTGCGGGCCTCCATGCTCTAACGAGCCCGGAGATATTGCGAAGCGACAGACTATTTTTCCTAGCTCCGCTAACCTCCGTTCTCTAACGAGCCCGGAGGGATTTGAACCCTCGACCTAGTGCTTAGGAGGCACTCGCGCTATTTATCCCATCTCATAAAGATGTCCAGACTGCGCCACGGGCTCATTTTTTTACTCGTACTGGGACTTAATGTCCCAGGGTTGC
>JBMCCQ010000031.1:0-10477 GCA_048618745.1 Candidatus Nanoarchaeia archaeon | reverse complement strand
AGCAGTTTTGCTGAAATTGTAAAATGAAGGACGAATGCAAAAACTGCGGAAACTGCTGCAAGCATATAGCAATTGAAATTGATGTTCCTGATTCAAAAGGTGAATATGAAGATATTTACTGGTACCTGCTTCATGAGAACGTACGGGTTTTTGTAACTGAAAATGATGATGAGGATTCTGATGATGAGGAAAGCTGGTTTGTAGAGTTTATTACACGCTGCAAAGCCTTGGATGAAAATAATCTATGCAAAATTTATACAAAAAGACCACGGATCTGTGCTGAATATGACCCTGACACATGCGTGCAAAACGGTGGTGAATCAGAAGAGCTTATGAGATTTAATAACGCAGAGGAATTTCTTGATTATCTTAAAAAAGAAAAGGCAATTGATCTTGGCTAAAATATAGGTTTGTTCTGTTTTCCTTTTTTTCCACAATATTTTAATAGTAATATATGAATATATATTTGTCAGGTTATAAAAGAGGTAGTCTTATGGATAAAAAAATCTTAATTTTGCTTTTTTTGCTAATTATTGGGATTATAGTAGTGCCAAAAGAAATTCATTATGAAAATGAGAAGGTCTTTGGTTATTGTATGTGCTCTGGTATCAAATGGGGAGATAACTGTATTGGGAAAAAATATGGTTGTGTTGACATAGAGCGCTCAAGAAGCCTTGCAGATTCCAAGCCTGTTGCAAACGACATACTTCTATTACTGGATGTTTCTCCTTCAATGAGAGGGGATAGGTTTATTAACGCCAAAAAGGCAGCGGTTGAAATAGTAGAACAAACAAAAGAACATGACAGGGTTGCTCTTATAACATTTGGAGAAAAGGCCACTCTGGTACAAAATTTTACTAATGAAAAAAGCCAGATTATTAACTCTTTTGATAAGATGGCAGGCACCAAGTCAATGGAGTATACAAACTATGAAAAGGCCATAAAAAAGGCTGCTTCAATATTGGGTGAGCAAAGTCAGGCACTTAAGAAGATTGTTATTTTAAGTGATGGGGAACCATCCTCAAAAAATCTTTCTACAAATCCCTACTCTCACGCTGAAAATCTGATAGGAAAGGGGGCATGTATCTACTCTCTGGGATTCACTCATGATGTAAATAATGAAAATGTTCTCAATAATTTTGCGGACATGTCTTCTCGCCTTAGTGAATGCGGAAGATTTTATTCTGCAACTGCCCCCTACTTTAATATAGAAGATACCGGTCGACAAATTCTCAGAGACACATCACAAAGCGAGCTTACAATGGATGTACACAGTCCCAGCACAAAAACCTATGAAAAGCGGGATGTACTCGTTAATCTTTCCACCAATATAGATGCGCTTTGCTCTTATTCGCTTAATGATGGTAATGAAATTTCTTTTGAAAAGAGTCAATTCAGGCTTGAGCCTGACTTTGGAAAAAACACTCTTGAAATAAAATGCAAAAGAGAAAAGCAAAAGGATTGGGAAACTGATGAGAAAATTAATTTTTACGTACAAGGAAGCCCAAGTATCTTTGATGCCCTTAAGGATTTTTTCAGGAGGGATAAAGAATATAGTGAGCCCTCTAAAAGCGAGGTAAAAAACATTCTTGAAGAGATATTTGAAAAGGAAAAACTTGAGGTTATACGTAATATAAGGCCCAGCGGAGATGGGAGTTTGATAACTGTAAATATACAAAACACAAAACCTGTCCCACTTGAAAATGTGCGAATCAACCAGATAATACCGTCGCATGTGGCTGAGGATGTGGCCCTGCTTGATTCAGATGAAAAATTCACTATCCTTGATTCCAACCCAATTGCTATTCAGTTTTACAGGAAGGAACTTAAGCCTGAAGAAATCACTTCAGTAGAGTTTTTTATACAAAAACCGCTCACAAGGGAGGACTTAAAACAGATTGAAACAGAAATCAGATATGATTCTTTGGATGAGGATTCGCTCGAAGAATTATTTGCACATCAAAACCGGACTGGTAAAAATTTTGATGTTAAGAGAACTACAAATCCATTTGAAGAGGGCAAGCAAAAAATAACTCTCGAGCCTCAACAAGATATGCAGGATGTAAATGTTTATATGAATATCCCAAAATGCATGGCAGTCCACATTAATGATGTGTATTTTAAAAACACTGATTATAAGGTTATATCAGAAGATCCCCTAATTGGATGGAATTTTGACGAAGTTCAAAAGAATATCAGCATTGAGCTTGACGCACAATCAGATATTGAGGATTATTGTGCAAACAGGCTGTCTGTAATTACATTTGCAAAGGAGGTTGAAGGCCAATCTAAAAGAAAAGAAACACAAACAAAAGCCGAACACCTTATTCCTTTATTTATAATTCCGCTCGTCATAATTTTTATTCTCATATACTTTCGCCTTCCAAAAAAAAATTGGAGTGAAAATAATCCCGTCTTAAGATATGTGGTGATTTTTATTCTTATTGTCCTTTTTATCTGGCTTATTTTTCCCAAAGAAAGCTCAACTTCGGAGAAAAGCTGTAGTTGTTTTGGAATATCCTTTGCAAAGAATTGCTACGGCATTCCCCATACATGCAAATCCTATGAGTTTTCAGAAGATACAGCAGACACCTTTTCTTCAGAGAGATGTTTATCACCTTCCTGTCAAAATCTTCAGAAATACTTGTCTACGGATCCCAAACAAATGTCTGAAGCAGGGATGGATGTGGCCTTAATCTTTGACCAATCCAAGAGTATGGAAGGCAACAAGTTGCAAAGGGCAAAAGATGCTTCAATAAATCTTCTGGGTCAGATGAAAACTGAAGACAGGATTTCACTAATAAGTTTTGATAACTCCTCTACTATGGCACATGATTTCTCAGAAGATAAGGAGTCCGTAAAAAAAAGCATACAGAATATTTCTTTGGGATTAACTACTAAGTACATTCCTGCTCTTAGAAGAACTTACTATAATTATCTTTCAGAGGGTAATCATTTTAACAAATGGATGGCCATTTTGCTTAGTGACGGCGAGCCTATGGATGACCCTGAAGATATTTATCAAACGGTAAGGAGCATGGGTAATGAAGGTATTTGTATAAACACAATTGGGTACGGCGATGAGATTAAGGAGGGTGGCCAGGCGGAAAAAATCTTACAGGAAATTGCAAAGATATCCAGGGAAAATACTGGTTGTGGTTCATATTATTACTCGCCCAGCAGTATAAGCACCCTTGAAGAGCTTCTCGGAAGGCTTTATAAAGAAAGTGAAGAAAAAAACCCGGGACTTTTGATTGAAGCATCGACTAATAGCCTAAGTCTTACAAACGAAGAAGAGTTCAGGGTAAGTGCCAAAATTTTTTCGAATATAAACAATCTTAAGATACCTGGCTCCTTTAAAACTCATGATAAAAAATATTGTTCTCCACCTGCAAATACTCAATTAATAATACAAAATGGGGATTTTAATGAAACTTATAATATGCATTACGATTACAAGGATGAGGAATATAAATTTCAGAGCAAAAACCTGCCATTAGGGGTGTTCAATGTGTCAGTAACTGCAACTTTAACCGGAGATGGTTGCAAATACAAAAATACATTGGAATTAGGTACCCTTAAAATAAGTAAACATAAGGGTTTTAGTAAATGCAGGACTGAGGAATGTCAGGAAATTTCAAAGTATCTATTTGAGCGGCCAAAAGATTTGGTAAAGGTGCTTATCACAGATTACGCCTTCATCCCGCAGAATGTGAGTATAAGAGAAGGCACAACTGTAGTCTGGAAAAACGTGGGCGAAAAGCCGCACACCGTAACTTCCGGTATAAATAATTATGATGGATATTTTCATAGTGGAATTCTTGAGCCAGGTGAAGAATTTAACAAGACATTTGATTCCTACAGGAATTTTAATTATTTTGATAATTTATCTGTTAATATGAGAGGGGGTGGAAGAGAAAGCTCTGAAAAAGATCTTACTTTTGGAAACTTTAAACTTGAATATAAAGACCCTATAGACCTGGCCCTCATAATAGATAATTCTGAAAGCATGTATGGCGAGAGGCTTTTACATATGAAAAAGGCTACACAGAAACTTGTTGACATGACTTATCCGGGAGATAGAATGGCATTACTCAAATTCTCAGGCGATGCACAGATTCTTCAAACTTTCACTGAAGATAAAGAGCTTCTAAAGAAGATGACAGAAGAGATAAAGCCTGCCGGCACTACAAGGTATATCCCTGCACTTGAAAAAGCCCATGAATTATATAATGATAGAGAGCTTGAAAATGGGAAGGTTGCTGTATTTTTGACTGACGGCCAGCCTTGGGATAAGGGAAAACCTGAAAGCATTTATAACACCGCAAAAAAGTTAATTGATGATGGCGTTTGTTTGTATACTGTCGGGTATGGAGAAGAGATATACAGGGGAAGTCCGGCGGAGAAACTGCTTGAGAAAATTGTTGAGTTATCCCAGGATTCGGGGAATTGTGGTATGTATAATTACGCGCCGTCCCATGAAACGCGCCTGGTGAAGATTTTTGGCTCTATCTACCATGATGCAGCCGGAGATGTTAAGGGTTTGAGGGTGATTCCAAATATCAGGAATGATGTAATCTATGACAACCAAACTTTAGAAATTGAAGCAAAGGTTAAATCTACCTTTACAGATAATTATCTTCCGGGAGTAATTAACAGAAGCAGCGGAAAAATATGTGGGCCACCTGCACAGGTTTCAGCAGTTATCAAAGATAAAAACAACAGAACAATTAAGGAAGCCGAGCTAAACTACAGGGGAGAAACCACTGGGTATGCAACTTCCTTTGAAGAGCTTGATGAGGGGGACTATAAACTCTTAATTAACGCAAGGTCAATTAGCAGTGACGGGGATAGCTGTGAATTTACCGGGACTGCCAAAAAAAATATTACTGTTTTAAACAGCGAAACTTTAAAGGTTAACCCTTACTTTTTGGCTTTCGTTGCAGTTATTTTCATATTTATTGGATTTTTATACCTTAAAAAACCCAATAACTATTTAAATTAAAAATATTTTGGCGAGATAATGGAGCTCAATAAAATAAAGAGCAGTCTGCCACAGAATCTGTATAATATTCTGTCCGGAGAAATCAGTGAATTAAGGCCTGCACAGGAAAAAGCATTAAAGGCGGGACTTCTTGAAGGTGAAAGTTTACTTGCCTGCACTCCAACTGCTTCAGGTAAAACACTCATAGCAGAGCTTGCTATGCTTAACAATATCTATACCCGTAAAGGCAAAGCTGTCTATATCGTTCCTCTTAAGGCGCTTGCGGGTGAAAAATACAGGTATTTCTCCAATAAATACAAAGATGTCAGGTGTGCACTTTCTGTTGGAGATGTGGACAGTAAAGAGCAGCATCTGGCAAATTACGATATGATTATAACTACAAGCGAGAAACTTGATTCTCTTACCAGACACCATACCCCATGGCTTCGCGAAATAAAAACGCTGGTGGTTGATGAGATACATCTATTAAACGACCCTGGTAGAGGACCTACCCTTGAAATTATTATAACACTTCTTAGGCAAATGCTTCCCTCCATTCAGCTTATTGGTTTGTCTGCAACAATAGGGAATGCAAATGAACTCGCAGGTTGGCTTAATTCAAAATTAATCATAGATGAGTGGAGGCCTGTCGAGCTCTTTTATGGTGTGATGTCCGAAAACAAGGTTGAATTTCATTAAACCTGTAGGTTTTAAATATAATGCTGGTTTACCTCGTTTTATGTTGTATGAAAAATTAAAAAAACACATTTCCCTGATAACCGTTATTCTGCTTATTTTGATATTTTCAGCCATAAACTATTTTCTTGGTGCAGAGGGTTTTGTAAATTTAATAGGTGAGGAAAACAGTTATTTACTTGCTTTTTTGGTTGCAACTTTTGGAGGGGCATCCTTTTTGACTGCATCTTCTTATTATTTAATTATAATAACTCTCGCCCTCGGCGGAACCAATTTTATTCTACTGGGGGTTGCAGGCGGGCTTGGAAATTCCATTGGTGATACACTCTTTTATCTTTTGGGATTAAAGGGCCGTAAAACACTTGGCAGAGTTAAAAAGATTACAGACCGCATTTTCAACTGGCTTAATACCAAACCCCCTTGGATGATTCCTGTATTTGTGTTTTTATACGCAAATTTGGTTCCCCTCCCTAATGACATACTGGCAGTCTCACTGGGTGTATGTAAATACCCTTTCAAAAAGCTCATAATACCATTAGTGCTTGGAAATATTTCTTTTACTATGCTTGTTGTCCTGTTTGTCCAGCATTTTTTTTAGTAGTTATCTTTTCAATAATAACTAGGCCGAAATGCATAAATATATTAACAAGCAAATATCATCATTTACAATGGTCAATTTCTGGAAAATTGTAAACAGGGTAATAGCAAAATCAGATGTTGTGCTTCAGGTAATAGATTCCCGGATTCCCGAACTCTCGCGCAACCTAGAGATTGAGGCCAAAATCAAAAGGCAGGAAAAAAAGTTAATTAATGTTCTAAACAAATCAGATATTGGCAAAATAAAAACCAATATTGAAAATGCTGTCTATGTAAGTGCAAAGAAAAAACAGGGAACCTCTATACTTAAAAGAAAAATACTTTACCTGGGAGGTAAGCAAAAAAAAGAGATTGTTGTAGGCGTGGTAGGCTATCCAAATACAGGGAAAAGTTCGGTGATTAATGCTCTTGCAGGAAAAAGTAAGGCCACTACTTCTGCAAAAAGCGGTTTTACCAGGGGGCTCCAGTTTGTTAGGGCCGGCTCAAGAATTGTGCTGATAGACACCCCTGGAGTGATTCCATTTAAGGAAAAAGATGAGTTTAAGCAGGCACTTATAGGTGCCAAAGACTCTGCTCATATACAAGACCCGGAAAATGTGGCCCTGCATTTAATAGAAGTTTTGCAGGGAAAAATTGAGAAGTATTATGGCATAGATGAAAAGGTTTTTGGGGATGAAAAGCTTGAGCAGGCCGGCCAAAAACTAAAAATACTTGCTAAAGGAGGCGGGGTTGATATTCAAAGAACCTCTCGAAAGCTTATTTCTGACTGGCAAAGAGGAGTTATAAATTAAATGCATAAGCTAAGCAACAACCCTGTACTTATCTTCATTCAGCATTTCAATTTTAAAATCTTTTAAACCCTCCTTCTTTGCATAAGACTTTGCCTTATCTTCACTTTTGAAGGTTTTTGGTCTTTTCTTCCTGTTCCTTGCCTTGTTCCAGATGTATCTTTTGCTGTAAAATGTTGAACCCATTGTAATAACCTTGCAAAAATAACTAATATATAAATATACTGGAATTTATTTTCATTCGACAAAACTGGCTGGCGCAGAGGAAACTTTAAAAAAAGAAAGGACTCTCCATTTGAAGTATTGGCATCCCAAAACAGAAGACAAATAATTATTGCTGTAGTAGTGTTTTTGCTTATTTTGGCAATATTAACCCTGCCTGAGCTACTTACAAACTATTTATGGTTTAAGAGTCTGGATTATAATAAAATATTCGTAGTTAACCTGGAGGCAAAGCTGCTTTTATTTTTTGCTTCAGCCGTGATATTTTTCGGGTTTGTAATGCTGAATCTATGGATAGCAACACGCTCCAAACAGGGTGGCAAAAGTATAGATTTTAAATTACTTGCTTTAATTTCTGGAGTATTGGCCGTTATTCTTGGAAGAATTGCATCAAATAACTGGGGGATATTTTTAAGGTATTTAAGGCAGACCAGTTTTGATATAAAGGACCCCCTTTTCTCAAAAGATTTATCATTTTACATATTTACTCTGCCCTTCCTGGAATTTATCTTTACTTTTCTGCTTATTACAGTGCTTGCAGCGCTTATTTTTGCATTAATCTATTATTTTCAGTCAATTCTTGTAAGTTTTTTCAGTGCTCCGCCAGATTCAGGTAATCTCGAAGGATTATCTGAAAAATTTAATTTCAAAAAAGAGCTAAGCAGTCTGAAGAAACGTGCCAAAACACATATTTCAATTCTTTTGGGGGTAACCTTCCTGCTAATTGCCTTTGGGCATTTCATCGCCAGGTATCAAGTCCTTTATTCAGAGAGGGGAGCTGTTGTGGGTGCAGGCTATACAGAGGTAAATGTTATTCTCCCTGTTTTAAATTTGCTTGTCTTTTTGGCTCTAATTATGGCAGTAATCAGCTTTAGCATAGGATTTTTTAAGCCAGCAGGATTCCAAAAGAGTATAAAATATGGGGGATATGTGTTTATAGTATACCTGATTATCATGGGGCTTGGAATAACTCTACTGCCTTCTGTGATTCAGTCCCTTGTGGTTAGTCCAAATGAATTTGAACTGGAAGAGCCTTTTTTGAAAAGCAACATCAACTTTACCCAAGAGGCCTATGGGTTGTCCCAGGTTGAAGAAAACAAGGTGAATTACACGACAAGTATTACAAACAATGTAATTGATGAAAACCCTGATATAATCAACAACATACGCCTTCTTGATTCAAGGCCGCTAAAGCAGACATATAAGCAGACACAGGAAATAAGGTCTTATTACGATTTGAGTGGAATAGATATTGACCGTTATAATGTCCAGGGAGAATATACACAGGTAATGCTTTCTCCAAGAGAGCTTGACCAGAATGTATTACAGGAAAGAGCAAAAACCTGGGTAAACAACCGGCTAGTATTTACGCATGGCTATGGTATTGTGATGAGTCCAGTTAATAAGATTACAAGTGAGGGTATGCCCACTTATTTAATAAAAAACATTCCACCTGAAAATGTAGTTAACGACACAGGCCTTTCAGTTAACAGTCCCCAGATTTATTATGGTGAAAGAACGGACAGGCATGTAATTGTCAATTCTAATACTAAAGAATTCGACTATCCTATGGGAGATAAAAACGTATATATGCACTATGACGGCTCAGGAGGCATAAAGCTCGATTCGTTTTTTAAGAAGCTTTTAATGTCTATTAAATTTTTTGATATAAAAATTCTTTTGTCCTCTGCAGTGGATGATGAAAGCAGAATAATGTATGCAAGAAATGTCCAAGAGAGGATATCTAAACTAACTCCTTTCATTAAGCTGGATGGCGACCCTTATGTAGTTCTTAATGATGGAAAAATTTATTGGATGCAGGATGGCTATACAACAAGTACCAGATATCCCTATTCAGAAAACAGCAGGGAATTCAATTATATAAGGAATTCAGTAAAAATCGTTGTTGACGCATACTCTGGCGAAGTAGATTATTATATGGTGGGAAATGACCCAATCATGAAAACTTATGCCGAGATTTATCCCAACAAGTTTAAGGAAATGGAGGATATGCCTGCCGGCTTAAAAGAGCATATCAGGTACCCTGAACTGCTATTTAGAGTACAGACGCAGCTTTACAAGACCTATCATATGAACGACCCCAATGTTTTCTACAATCGAGAAGACCCTTGGGAGATTCCTAATGAGATATACGGCACAGGTGAGCAGATAGAAGTTGAACCTTATTATATTATGACCAGGCTTCCTGGTAAAGATAAGCTTGAATTTTTATTGATGACAAGCTACACCCCATCCAATAAAAATAATATGATTGGCTGGCTTGGTGCAAGGTGTGACGGCGATAATTATGGCGAGCTTATATTATACAAATTTCCAAAAGATAGAGTGATTTACGGCCCAAGCCAGGTTGAGGCAACAATTGACCAGGATTCTGAAATCAGCCAACAAATCACTTTATGGTCACAGCGCGGCTCAAATGCTGTCAGAGGTAATTTATTGGTTGTTCCGATTAATAAGTCCATCCTTTATGTGGAGCCGCTGTATCTAATCTCTGAAAACAGCAACCTACCACAATTAAAGAGAGTGATTGTATCAGACGGTGACCAGGTTGTGATGCATGAGAATCTGGAGGAAGCGCTTGAGTTTATGTTATTAGAAGATAAAAAAGAAAAAGATATCATACAGGAAACCAATCTGGAGTTAATTGAGACTGCAAATGAGGAATACAAAAGTTTCCTTGACTCAATGCAGGAGCAAAACTGGCAGGGAATGGGGGATAGCATTGAAGAGCTTGGACGTGCCCTTGAAAGATTAAGAGAATAAATTTTACTGCATAAACTTTCTTATTTGCTCTGCCTTAAAGGGCTTTTGAACAAATCCATCAATTCCCATCTTAAAGGCCCTCTTAACAAGTGTATTATCAAACTCCAATGAAGAAACAACAACAATTTTTGCTGACTCGTCAATATTTTTCATCTCCTGCAGGATATATACCCCTGTGTCTGATTCCTGCATCATAATATCCAAAAATACAATATCGGGCTTTTTCTCCCTGAAATTATTCAGCGCAGAATCCATATCCCCTGCTTCACTTATATCTTCAGCTAAATCAGAAATCGCCTGCTTTATGGTAGCCCTCATAAATTGGGAGTCATCAACAATTAAAGCCTTCATACAAATTAACATCTACTTACTTGTATAAAAATTTATCGGATTGCATCATTATTTT
>JBMCCQ010000030.1:0-10718 GCA_048618745.1 Candidatus Nanoarchaeia archaeon | reverse complement strand
ATCCATGTGGGAGATAAGTATATGGCTGACATATATGGAGCTAACAAGCAGGGAATTATAACTATAAAATCAAATGAGGGCGCCCATAAGGACGAGACTATTGAGAATGTTATTAATAAAGAAGGAAGAAATGATGCTGCCTTTAAAGAGCTGATTAAGCCAGACTACACAATTGATAATATAAGGCAACTGCCAGCACTAATGGAAATGATTGAGAGTGGATATCATTCACTAAAGGAGAAAAAATCACATCAAATAGCACAAGCTACTGGATTTAAATTATATAATTAAATGAAACAAGACTTATGAAATTGCTTTTTTTAACCACTAAAAAGAATGTCAATAGAAAAAAATATTAAGCATTAGTTTTTACCATTCATCAATGGTTAACAGGCGTCTTAGAAACATTATAAAGAAAATCTCTTTGGAGAATCTGCAACTTCGTAATGAGTCGGAAAGATACAGAGAAATAATTGAAAATATTGAAGACGGGTACTTTGAAAGTGACCTGAAAGGCAGGATTACTTTTTCAAACAAAGGTATGGCAAAAATGTTTGGATATAATTCTCCTAGTGATTTAGAAGGCCTTCATTACAAGGCTTATACTGACGAGGAAAATGCTAATATACTATTCAGGGCATTTAACGAGGTTTATAAAACAGGGGTACCAAAGCAGCATGTTGAATGGAGACTTAAAGATGCCACAGGACAGGCTAGATATGTGAGGTCTTCTGTAACACCTATGACAAAAAATAAAGAGCCTGCTGGCTTCTGTGGAATTGTAAGAGACGTAACAGAGCAAAAACAAGCCGAAGAGGAGTTGCGAAAGGCCGCCTTTTATGACACCATAACAGGCAGATATAACAAAAAAGGCCTCCGGCAGCAATTCAATAATTATATAGACCTGCAAAGACTTGGGGTTTTATCAATTGATACAGGAAAAATGGATTTCATTAATATGGCCTACGGCCACAAAACAGGAGACAAATTTCTGGAAGCTATAACAGAGAGAATAAAAAGCATAATAGATGATAATGATTTGGCCAGGATACAGGCCGGCAATTTTGCATGCCTCTTACCTAACGGCGAAAACGACATAATGGAGACTGGCTACAAAATTATTAATAATGTACGAAAACCAATTAATGTGAACAATAACATAATTAACCCTGATGTGCGGGCGGGAATCAGTCTCTATCCAAATCACGGCCAGGACTTAGAAACATTATTAAGAAAAGCGGATATGGCAAAATTTCACGCTGGTAGTCAGGAGCTTCTGCATTACTCTCCTAAAAAAGATAAATTTTCATACTTGCTTAAGCTTCAAAGAGACATTGAAAAAG
This sequence comes from Candidatus Nanoarchaeia archaeon, assembly GCA_048618745.1. Lineage (GTDB taxonomy): Archaea > Nanobdellota > Nanobdellia > Woesearchaeales > DSVV01 > CAZBGG01. The sequence goes on along the minus strand of JBMCCQ010000030.1, from coordinate 9,375 downwards.
CTATTACCAAAGATGAGTTCAGGCTTTATTGCCACCCAATACTCAACACCTCTGAGAACACTGTTATCGGTTTTGAGAATCTGCTGAGATGGAAGCACCCTGAGTTCGGGCTTGTCCCTCCAGGAGATTTTATCCCTCTATTTGAAAACAGTGACAAAATCTCCAGTTTATCAGAAATGGTAATAGACAAGGCCTGTCAAAATTACGTACAATGTGTAAGAGAAGGAAAAAAGCCCCAACTGGTAACATTTAATCTTTCTGCAAGAGATTTGTACTCTAAAGAAATGGAAGAAATTCTGCCACAATATCTGAGTTATCACAACATAAATCCTGAAAAGATGGGCGTTGAATTGACTGAAACAGCGGTTATGCATGACCCCGAAAAAGGATTTGAAAGGCTAAACCGCCTCGCAGACAAGGGAGTAAAGGTCCTTCTTGATGATTTTGGTACAGGCTACTCATCGCTTTCTTATTTAAGCCGCGCACCTGCAGGAACAATTGTAAAGATAGACAGAGAATTCTTAAAAGGTGTGCCTAATAACACGCAGAACAGCAAACTGGTCACAGCAATGACCAGGCTTGTACACAGCCTTGGAATGCAGGTATTGGCTGAAGGGATAGAAAACAAGGAGCAGGAATCCTATATAAGAGGAGTGGGTGCAGATTACACCCAAGGGTTTTTATACGGGAAACCCGCACCGGCCGAACAAATTGTGGAAATGATTTCACAAAAACCACGCCATTTGTGAATACTTATCAGTAGCAAAATAAGGCAACATTTATAAAAAATAATTCTCTCCATAAAAATCATGGGCATATTCAAAGGCAGTATTAAATTTGGTGCTTGCATATTAGCAGCAGCCTCTCTTTATACATATGCTGTGAACTCAACTCCAAAAATTAGCTCACAATCTCATTTAGAAGAGGTTGTAAAAGAAATTTCTGCTGAGATTGACCCTAACTTTGACACAGATAAAATAATCTGCAAGTATGATGCCTCTACCTTCAAATCAAGCCGTCCCGGACAGAAATACTTACTAGAGGTTAACGGCCCTTATACGCATCTTAGCACAGTTAAACACGAGGTATACCACATTATTGATGGCCATGTAGATAAGAAGAGAAATCTCGAAAGCACTGCTGCCAAATTGGCAGTCACACCATGGTATGAGGCCCAGGCCATGCTGTATGAGATAACAGGACTAAAATTGTAAAACAATGTTTTATTTCTCAGAAAGATTTACTAAAAGCCTTATAAGTTGTTAAGACAAAAAAAATTTTTACTGCAACTAAAATTACCCAAACATTTATAAATAACCTCTAAATCTCAAAATTAATATTGTAACAGTATTCCCGTAAACTATAAGGCAGCGCCTTATAGGAGGGTGGAGGTAAGAATGGATAAAGAGAAGTTTAAAGAAGGCGTCCAGGAGCTTAAAAAACAGGCTAAGAAAAGGAATTTTGTACAAAATTACGATTTAATTATAACTTTGCAGGGTCTGGACCTAAAAAAACCTGACCAGAAAGTTGATTTCTTTGCAACACTGCATTATCCTAAAGGCAAAGTATCTAAAATTGGAGCATTTGTGGGAACTGAGCTTTTAGATGAAGCCAAGAAGGTATTTGACACAGTTATAACCCCGGATGATTTTCCAAATTATTCAGAAAAAAAAGCAATGAAAAAGCTTGCAGATGAGCATGACTTTTTTATCGCACAAGCCAATATAATGAGCCAGGTGGCAACCCAGTTTGGTAAAATTCTTGGGGCAAGAGGTAAAATGCCAAACCCTAAAGCTGGCAGCGTTGTGCCTCCAAAAGGGGCCAACCTAGAGAACATTTACAATAAACTCCAGAATACAGTAAAAATTGCAACCAAGAATAATCTAATGGTTCAGGCGACAATTGGAAATGAGGACAGCCCCGAAGAGGAGATTACTGTAAATGCTTTGGACATATACAATCAGCTTGTTCAACACCTTCCAAATCATGAGAACAATATAAAAAGGACATTCCTTAAATTAACAATGAGTAAACCGGTTGAGATTTCAAAATGACCTCAGAAATACCAAAAGCAGCTGACTGGAAAAAAAACACAGTCAAAAAATTTGAAGAGTTGATTGAAAAATACCCTATAGTAGGCTCAGTTAATATGCAGTATATGCCTGCAAAACAGCTACAGAAAATGAGAGACACCCTGAGAGGGACAGCAGAGATTTTTATGGGTAAAAGAACACTTATAAAGCATGCTATTAAAAACGTTAAAAATAAAAAGGAAGGAATAGAGCAATTGGAGCAATACTTGGTGGGAATGCCTGCATTAATTTTTGCCAACAAAAATCCATTTAAGCTTTATAAGACACTTGAGAAAAATAAAAGCACCATGGCAGCAAAAGCAGGCCAGGTAGCTCCAAAAGATATTGTTGTTAAGGCAGGCGGAACAGGATTTTCCCCCGGGCCCATAATTGGAGAGCTGGGCTCATTTAAAATCAAGACAGCTATAGAAAACGGTAAAGTAACAATTAAAGAAGATGTAGTTGTAGCTAAAGAAGGAGAAGAAATCAGCGAAAAGCTTGCAAATATTTTATCCAGACTGGGGATTGAGCCAATGGAGGTTGGCCTTGATTTACAGGCGGTATATGAAGACGGCTCAATAATACCTAAACAAGTGCTTGGCGTAGATGAAAAAGAATATGAAAACAACATCAAAGCTATGGCTAGTGAAGCATTTAACCTTGCCATGCATGTTGGATTCCCAACAGGAGAAACAACAGAGTTGTTGCTTTCAAAAGCTCATTCAGAAGCAATGTCGCTTGCTACTGAAACTGCAATACTCAACGAGGAAACCGCTGAGAGGATCATTGCAAAAGCAGAGATGCAGATGACTAATGTCAAAAAGTCTGCTGCTTTTGAATAAAATCATGGAGGAATAAAAATGGAATATGTATACGCAGCAATGTTATTGCATAAGGCAAATCAAAAGATTGATGAGAACGGCATAAAAAAAGTTTTAGAAGCCGCAGGCGTTGAAGTTGATGATTCAAGAGTAAAGGCTCTTGTAGCTGCTTTAGACGGCGTTGACATAGAAAAGGCAATCAAAGAAGCAGCTGTTGCCCCTGCACAAGCAGCACCAGCGGCAGCTCCTGCTGAAGAAGAGAAAAAAGACGAAGACAAAGACGACAAGAAAGAAGACAAAGAAGAAGAAAAGAAATCAGAAGAGGAAGCAGCTGCAGGACTTGGAGCCTTATTTGGCTAAATATTTTTTTTTGCCGACTTGGACATTTTTTTAATTTTTTGTGAAATTTATGAGAGTGATTTCATGAGCGAAAGCAAGACCGAAAAAAAAACACCTGAAGAGACTATAAGCAAGGAAGAGGAGCCTGTTAAAGAGCAATCTCAGGAAATGATTAATTCTGAAGACAAGGCAACTTCTAAGGAGAAAGTAGAAAACAAACCTACTGGGGAAAAGACAAATCAAAAACCCAAAGAAGATAATTCTGAAGATAATAAACCTGCCGAGGCAAAAGAAGAAGCTAATAAAATAGACGACAAGGAAGAAAAGAAATCAGAAGAGCACCAAGAAAATAATAAAGAGACAACAGAAGAAGAAACTGAAACTTCCGATACTGTACAGGAAACAGATGCAAAGCCACCTGAAGAAACCTATGAACAAAAGAAAAAGAAAGTTGATGAATTAAAGGACCAGCTGAATAAATTAAATGAAGAAAAGGAAAAATGGTTTAACGAAAAGGAAAAGTTCAGCAAGCAAATAAGGCAAAATATTAATGAAATTAAGGAACTCAAAAAGAAAAGAGATGAGCTAACTACTTCGGTTCAAAAAAAAAAAGAAGAAAGGCAAAATATTGACAAGGAGCTTGAAAAAGAATTTGAAGAGCTCAAGAAATTAAAAGATGAAAGAACAAAGCTCTATGAAAAATATAACCTTAAAGGAAATGTTGATCAGGTACAAGGAGAGATAAACAAACTTGAAAAAAAGATTGAAACAGAAGTAATATCTTTTGACATGGAAAAAAAATTAATGAAGAAAATCCGCGACCTGAAAAGTAAAGTTTCTGAGTTTGATGTTGTTGCAGGAATTAATCAACAAATTAAAGATAAAAACAAAAAAATAAAAGAGATAAAGAAAAAAAACAGGGACCTTACTAAAGAGATTAAAGAAGAAGCCGCCAAATCACAGGTTGAGCATAACAAAATGCTCGAAAAATCTAAAGAAATAGATGAGCTTAAGCCTAAGGAAGAAGAATATTTTAATAAGTTTTCTGAGCTTAAAGAAAAATTTAATGATGTAAATAATGAACTAAAAGTTCTTTATGCAGCTTTAAATGAGACAAAAGGCAAGCTTCGCAAAAAACGGGAAAAGGCAAAGAAAGAGCAGCAGGAGCTTAATAAAAAAACTCTTGAAAATAAGCACGAAGAGATTGAAGAAAAAATAAAGAAAGGAGCAAAGCTAACAACAGAAGACCTTTTAGCTTTCCAGGGAGTAAAAAAATAAGTTATTTTAAAAGTTCATACCCTGAATTTCTCATAAAACCGCCACACCTTGGACATCTCATCTGCGAGCAATCAACCCCTTTTGGTGCAGGCATTGAATAATTGCAGTTTGCACAAACACAATAACCAGGCTCCATAAAATCGGAAAATATAATTAATTATTTAAAGATATTCCCTTATCTTCAATTTACAATGATTCCAGATAAAATAATTGAGGCAATTGACAAAGTACAAAACCCTTCTGTTGTGGGACTCGACCCAAAATTTGAAAAGCTTCCTGAATTCTTAAAAAGACAAGATAAAGCTGACGCAATTCTTAAGTTCAATAAGCTGATAATTGATAGCATTAAAGATGTTGTTCCAATAGTAAAACCCCAGGCGGCATATTATGAGGCATTGGGTGTGGAAGGCATCAAGGCGCTTTCGCAGACAATTAAATACGCAAAAGAAAAAGGCCTGATTGTAATTGTAGATGCAAAAAGAAATGACATTGGAAGCACTGCTGAAGCCTATGCAGAAAGTTATTTTGGAGAAACATCACTTGAATGCGACTTATTAACTGTTAATCCCTATCTTGGAACAGACGGCATAAAACCATTCATCAAAAAAGCAGGTGAGCATAAGGGAATTTTTGTTCTCGTAAAGACATCCAACCCCAGCTCAGGGGAATTTCAGGATAAGAATTATGAAGGTAAAAAGATGTATGAATTGGTTGCAGAAAAAGTAAATGAGCTGGCAAGAGAGAATATTGGAAAAAGCGGTTATTCATCTGTTGGAGCAGTGATTGGAGCAACCTATAAAACTGAGGCTGAAAGCTTAAGAAAAATAATGCCAAACTCAATTTTCCTTGTACCCGGATACGGAAAACAGGGAGGGACTGCTGATGATGCAGTTGTGGGTTTTAATGGAGATGGTTATGGTGCAGTTGTAAATTCCTCAAGAGGTGTAATTTACAACTTTAATGAAAATGCAAACGAAGAGGAATTCAAAGAGAGCATTAAACAGGCTGCCCTTAAAATGAGAGAGGATTTGCAACAGGCAATGAAAAGGGCAAATAAATTCCCGTGGGATTAACTTTTAATTATTCTTTCTATTAATTCAAATAGCAGCCCGATAGTTTTATTAACAATCTTTCCTTACTTTCAATAATGGTTAAGCCTGATTACAAAGGAGGCAGCATCGTAAATTTAATGAGCTCTATCGAAAAGAGCTTTAGTGGGAAACCAAAATATCCTGAGCTAAGGGGCTTTAAGCTACGAGGCAAAAAAATTATTTTAATAGTTATTGACGGCCTTGGCTATGATTATTTAAAAGCCAACAAAAATTCATTTTTATACAAAAAACTAAAAGATAAAATCACATCTGTTTTTCCGTCGACAACTGCATCTGCAATAACAACCTTTAGTACAGGTCTTGCACCAAAGCAGCATGCAATGACCGGGTGGTTTGTAAACCTTAAAGAAGTCGGGGCGGTCTCAGCAGTGCTTCCCTTTATTCCGCGGATTGGAGGAGTCACATACTCAGACGTGGGAGTAGCAAAGACTAAAATATTTGACTCAACTAGCTTTTCTAAAAAAGTACAAAATTACTGTGCTGTTGTTCCAAGTGAATTAAAAATAACTGACTTTTCGAGAAGCTATTCAGAGAATTTTTTGGGCTATAACTCATTAAATGGTTTTATCAGACAGATCAAAAAAGCCAGCTGCAAAAGTTTTGTATATGCTTATTGGCCTGTTTTTGACAAACTAAGCCATAAGTATGGCATAGCAAGCAAACAGACAAAAGACCACTTCAAGGAGCTTGACCATGCCCTTTCAAAATTAAGAGGTCTAAATGCACAAGTCATTTTAACAGCAGACCACGGCTTTACTGATGTTAAAAAAATAATTAATCTTAATAACCATCCAAAACTAATGGACTGCCTCAGCCTTCCTTTAGCCGGTGAGGCGAGGGCAGCGTACTGTTATGTGTATCCAACAAAGGCAAAAGAGTTTGAAAGTTATGTTAAGAACCATTTAAGCAAATACGCCTGGCTTTACACACGCGAAAAACTGATGAAAGAAAATTGGTATGGCCTTTACAAGCCACATAAAAAATTGTTTCACCGCGTAGGCGACTATGTTCTATTGATGAAAAAAGGATATGCATTAAGGGATTATCTGCCTAATGAAGAAGAGGCCAAAGACATTGGATTCCATGGAGGCATCTCAGCCCAGGAAATGCATGTACCTCTTGTTTTATGGTAAAAAATTAATTTAATATAATTTCAATTTCCCTTCCAAAGAACTTCTTTAAGTCATTTAGCATGTTTTCTTTAATTGTGAACCTTTCGGCAACTTTGCCCTTTGAAACTGCCTTTTCCATCTCATCCATTGAACTGTCGCTGATTTCCTTAAGCCCGCCCTTGGCTGAAATCTTAGCTTTTTTCACATTTTTTTCCTGCTCATCAATGTTGGGTATAATATAAACCTCTTCTTTAAGCATTAGAAGCTCGCCATACTTTTCTCCATGTTTTATTCTCACCTTGGCGCGCTCAACCTCTGCACCCCTTTTTCGCTGGATAAACTCCATCATATAGCGGATATAATCTCCTGTTTTCCTGCTTAGCTTCTGAACCTCACTTGTTGAAAGCTTATTTTGGTTAAAATCTTTTTTGGCCTTAACCACCTCTTTAAGTATTGTCAGGTATTTCTGGGGTATTTCCCCCGAGGATACTGCCTTTTCCTTAAACTCTTCAACTATATTTTTCTCAGAGGTCTTTTTTGCACCAATTGTCTTAAGAGCATCTCTTGTTAATGTTAAAACATCATCATATATCTGCTTTACTTTTTCTTTTTCTGTACTTCCCTGAATTTGCTTGAATAGTTTGCTGATTCTTTTCAGATAGCTATCCGCATTCTTCATCATCTGGTCAATCTTTTTGCCTGATACCTTTTCCATGCTTCCATGCTCAAGGTCTTTTCTTACCTGTATTGTGTCCATCAGAATTTTTACATACTTTGACTCAAGCATTTTCTCCTTTTTTACAAAAATCTCTTCCATGAGCCTTGCAGTCTCTCTTGGAGCAGGCGGCGGAATACCGTAAAGCATAAGCGCTGCCTGGCTTGGAGTCAGTATTGAGTAATATATATCTTCCATCCCTATTTCCTTAATCTTATACTCCACCCTCTTAATCATCTGGTCGCCAGAGCTCATAAACATATCAATTGCTTCCTGGCTGGGCTTAATTTTACCCATCTGCAACAAATGTTTCCATGGCATAAATGTGCCCCTGTCATAGAAAGGCACCCCGTCTCTTAGAAGGGTAAAAATTACAGGATTGGCCTCTTTTAAGTTGTCCCAGAAATCAGTCAGGATATACACCTGGATATTGAGCTTGTTTCTAATGCCAGTCATTTCTCCTGCTTCCATGCCCATTCCAACAATAATCGCCCTCAGCTTATCTTTTAGCTCAGCCCGGGTCATCTTTTTAACATCTGTATCATCAATAATGACCATTACGTCAATATCACTTGATTCAGTTGCCTCCCCCCGGACAAGGCTTCCTGTTAATACATAGCTTACAATGTATTTTTCAAACTTTTTTAAAACCATATTTTTATGGATTTCAGAAATTTTTATCGCTGATAACAGCCCGGTATCATAGACAGGCGCAGAGACAGCCATAAGCTGCAGCACATCATATTTTTGGTCATAACAGCTCATCCAGATTTCTCCCTGCATAAGAACCTGGACTGCAATGTTTTTGTCAATTTTTTGCGCCCTTTTATTCACAGCACGCTCAGCCTTTTCCTTTAACTCCTGCTTGTTTTGCCTGATGCTGTCAGAGTCATCTATTACAACCAGCACATTAATTTTATTTTTATCAACATTTTGCTGCTCACCCTCTTTTGGCGGGGGAAGCAACGCGACGCCTATTAAATAATTCTCAAACTTTTTGTAAAGCTCATCTTTGAATTTTTCAAGCTTGGATTTCATCTGGTCAAGCTTTTTCTTTGCATCCTCAGAAAGTTTTGCTGGCTCTTGTTGATTAGGCTGTTCCATTTTAACACACTATTATTTTTCTTAATAAAGTGGCGTAATCCATTATTTAAATAATTTATCTATAAAAACCTGGCATATTTTTAAGGCAAAATATTTATAACAATTGTCCCCTTATCTGAATTAATGAACAAAAAAGTCAATTATGAGAGTGCCCCTGAGCCTGTAAAACAATATTTTGATAACCTGACTTCTGCAAGGAAGTTCCGGCAGGGAAGAGAACACTTAGATTATAAGGCAACAGCCCACGCGATGGATGAATTGTTTGAAGACGGCTATCTGCACACAGACAGGCTCTACAATAAAGAAACCAGGGATAAAGTCCTTGATAAAATAAGCCAGTTTTACCAGGATAAATATGAGGAAGTTATCGGAATTGAACCAGAAACCCCTGATGCTGCTCTCAAGCATTTTACAGGCAAAGACAACAAGACCCTTGAAACCCTTTTGATTTCACAGAACCAGTACTCCGAGCTCAACAGCGACAGTCTTTATGAGCTTATCACAAAAGACGAAAATGGAAATGATTATAATAAGCAAGTGGAAAAAGCACTTCGCATACGGGCAGGCGCCCATCTTAAAGACGAGCACCTTGACCAGATAGCTGACTACCTCAAAAAGAATACAATCTTTGATGAACTAGTAAATAAGGAGCTTTTTAACATTGAAGATGCTAAGGACCTTCTTTTTATATACCATAACGAGGGCGCAATAAGTGAAAAACTGATAATACAAAATCAGAGAGGGCGCCCACCATATCTTAAAGGAGACTATACTCTCCCTGAGCATAAGCCAATAACTGAAGAAATGCAGCAAGCAGCAGAA
>JBMCCQ010000029.1:0-10950 GCA_048618745.1 Candidatus Nanoarchaeia archaeon | reverse complement strand
GAAGTAAAGAAACTTATTTTGTTTTCATCCCCGGCCTTGCAATTTTATACCAGAACATCCCTTCTGCCAAAACAATAAATGCACTTCCTACAAGGACTGCTAAAAGACCAAGTTGGTACAAGTCAATAAAGCCTGAGTCACAGGCTATTGGAAGAATTTTAACAAATATAACATCTCCCCCACAAGCCTCGATTGCAGTTCCTTCCACCATCTCACTTGTATCACAACAATTTCCCCCAAGCAGAGAGAATATGAGTAGTGCGTTTAAAAACCAACCAAGTCCAAGGAAAAACCATTGTGATTTTCCAGTTGTTACAGTAAGTTTACTCATAGGAACCAAGTTTAAAATATATCCTATTACAAGTAGTAATATTGCTATGCTGTAGAATTTTTGAGCCCAAAAGGCAGTAAACCCTGTAAGGTTATAGCCTAGCACTATAACAAACACTAAACCCATAAAGATAAGGACATTCCTTGCGCTAAAGAAACGCTGTTTCAACCCAAAATCCTTAATAAATATATTTGCGGCAAGAATTGAGAGTGTTACAATTGCTAAAATACAAACGGCCTGCAAAAAATATACTGCCTGTAGTGTTGTGTCTGAAACAAAACTTCTCACGAGTCCCAGTAAACCCAATATTGCATTTGCAATCCCATATATGGAAAGATATGTCCAAGCTTTTGTGGCACCCCTTGTTGCCCTAAATAATAAGATACAAAACACAAATCCCAGTATTGATAATATTATTAGCCCAAAAAAGAAAACTAGTGAAAAAGTATTTGTCATTTTTATGTCTCACCTCAAATATGTCTTTTTAGAAAATTTAACTATACTGATTTTTAAATAGTTTTTGGTTAAAGGAATAAAAAAATAAAAAAATTATCCAATCATTTCTCCACCGCCAGCAGGTTCTTCACCGCCAGCAGGTTCTTCACCACCAGCAGGTTCTTCAGGCTCCATTGGCTCCTCAGCAGGTTCTTCACCCTCTGCTGGCTCCTCAGCAGGTTCTTCACCCTCAGCAGGTTCTTCAGGCTCCATTGGCTCCTCTGGCATATCTCCTTCGGGTTGGCAGCCAACTAAAAACATAATTCCGATTAACATGGCTACTAACCCTAGTCTTAAAGCTTTCATTTAAACACCTCCGTTTTATTGAATCTCTATTTCCTGACCTTCTTGTGGCTGCTCTTGCTGGCCTCCTTGTGGCTGCTCTTGCTGGCCTCCTTGCGGCATCTGTTGCTGGCCACCTTCTGGCATCTGTGGTTGTTCTTCGGAAAGATCATCACTCATTTCAATCTCAGCATCTTCTTTTAATTCTTCTGACAGAGATGTGATGATTTCCTGTTGTTTCTGCTGTTCAATCATAGGCTCAAGCTCCGGTTTTACTTCTTCCAGGCTTGAGTTCCCAAGCATTTGCTTATTTTCCTCGTAAAACTCCTCTATTTCTTCATCTGTAACAGTTAAGTTACCTCCTTCATCATCCAGTAGCTTTTGTATCAACAGTTGTTCTTTTTGCTCTTCCAAAAGAGTTGAAAACTCGTCTCCAACCTGGCTTTTGACATCTTCAAGAGTCATTCCCTGAGCAGACACGCTTTCTTCTACAAAATCTTCTGCTTCCTCTGTGGAAACTTCTAATCCTCTGTCTTTTGCTTCCTCGATTAGAAGCTTTTGGTCGACAAGCTGCTCTGCTACTGTGGCCTCATCTACTTGTTGACCCTGCTGCTGAGCCATTTGCTGGATTTGCTCCACATCACTCATAAGTATTTCTTCACCATTGACTTCGGCTGCTACACTATCATCCTGCTCTTGCTCATCCGGGTTTTCATCAGGTGAGACTGCCTCACCTGTAGGCCCAGGGTTAGTTGTTTCCTCTCCACCCTGACAACCTACTGCAAAAATTAACAACATAATCATTACCAAAATTTTCTTCATTTTATCACCAAGAAACAATGTTTTGAGGTAATATAAAAAAATTTTGAAAGTGAAATCATATTCAACAGCAGGTAAAACTTTAAAAATAGGTTATTCCGCGAGTATTTTGCTTTGTTTCGGGGAAACTAAATATCCTGTTCCACCCCCCTGTATAAAGGCTGTTACATATGAGTAATGAAAAACACGATGAAACTAATTCCAAAACAAAGTACTTCAACGAAGATATGGATGTAGAGGGCATTATAAGGGAATATGTTAGGCAACTGCCATTATATCTTCAGCCTAAATTTGCTTTGGCTGTAAAGGAAATTTTAGGAAGCAGTCCAGAGATGGCCAGATATAACGGGATTGCTACAAGGGACCTTCCAAGTATGTACCGCAGAGAATTTAAGGGAGAATTTGTTGATTGCCTGGCCAATCTTGGTTATAGAGCAAACATTGTGCAGAATTCACTGGATTCCTGTATTGTTCTGGAGCCAATTAAAACCAAGATATTTTACTAACTTTGCGGCTCATTTCTAAAAGTTTAAATAATTCTTAGGGTCTGCAATCATATGGAAGTAATTGCTGATTTGCATATACACGGAAGGTACTCAAGGGGTTGCTCTACTTCACTTGACTTTGATAAACTTGAAAAGTATGCCAAAATAAAGGGTATTGGCCTACTTGGAACTGGGGACTTTTCTCACCCGCTCTGGCTTAAGGAGATACAAAAGTTACAGGAGGATGGCTCTGGATTTTTAAAGTCAAATACAGGTTTTCCCTTTGTACTGCAAAATGAATATTCCTTTATATATTCACAAGGTGGAATTGGAAGGAGGATACATCTATGTATTCTGGCTCCCAACCTTGCTACTGTTGAGAAAATAAATGCCGAGATGAGTAATATTGGCAGGCTGGATTATGATGGCCGGCCCATATTTGGAATAAGCTGTGAAGAATTTGTAAAAAAAATGATGGCTATCTCAACTGATATTGAAATATTTCCAGCCCACATATGGACACCCTGGTTTAGTTTATTCGGAAGCAAATCAGGTTTTAATTCAATTAAAGAATGCTTTGGTGAGCAAGTTAAAAATATTCATGCAATTGAAACAGGTTTAAGTAGCGACCCTGAGATGAACTGGAGGCTTAGCCAGCTCGATAACTTTACGATACTATCTTTTTCAGATTCCCATAGTTACTGGCCATGGAGGCTTGGCAGGGAGGCAACAATTTTTGAAATGGATATGACCTATGACTCGTTAATTTATGCAATAAGAAACCAGAAAATCAAAGAGACAATTGAGGTTGACCCATCATACGGTAAATATCACGAAGACGGCCACAGAAAGTGCGGTGTGCATTTTACACCCAAAGAATCATTAAAGCACAATAATATCTGCCCCGTCTGCAAAAGGCCTTTAACTATTGGTGTTATGCAAAGAGTGGAGGAACTTGCTGACAGGCCTTATGAGTTCAGGCCGGAAAACAGGCCAGGATTTAGAAAACTTCTGCCACTGCATGAACTGATTGCACATGTAAAAAATATGGGCATTGCTACAAAAGGTGTGTGGAATGAATATTATAAGTTACTTAAAAAGTCAAGCGAATACCATGTTCTCCTTTATGCAACATATGATGAATTGTTAAGCACAACCATTAAGGAGATCGCTGATGCGATAATATTAAACAGGGAAGGGAAGATTTTTGTTCAGCCAGGTTATGATGGTGTCTATGGTCTCCCTTACATTGGTAACAGCCCACCTCCTAAAGCCCAACATGCCAAGTCTTTTCAAAAAAATTTGTTTGATTTTGATTAAATAATTATTTTTTTGCTTTTTTGACCTGATTGAGAAGTGCTTCTATTGCTTCCCTTGTAGCTGCAACAGGGTCCCATCCATAAGCTCTGTGGGAAATTGCCCTGGAGTGTGAAGAGAAAACCCTGGCATTGACTGAATATTTGTTTTTTCCTCCTTCCTTTTTGTATTTTTTAAGGTGCAGGGTCAGCTCAAAGTCGCTTTCAATATAATGGCTAAGCTTATCTCCCAGCCGGGAAGCAGCCCTTTGTACCCTGGCTTTAGTAAAATCATCCAGACCAAGTTCTTCCAGGCCGGAATAGAATATATTCTCTTTGTAGGGCATGTTAATCTGCACAAGCTTGTTGACAATATCTTTTGCAGTTATAAAGTAGAAATCTTCGTCATCTCTTAAAAAGACGGATGTTGTTCCCTTCTCAATCATTTCCCGGACTAATGTTTCAAGCGACTGTTTTACATCAAAAACAGGGGCCTCGTAATCACTTATAAAATTTTCAACTGGTAAATTCTTTAATTCAACTGAACCGCCCTTTGAAACCATTCCTGCCTTTTCTTTTTCGACATTTGAAGAAAGCTGTCTATAGTAATTCAGCATCAAATCCAGACGCTTTATCATCCCAAGCAGCTTTCCCTTATTATCCTTAACCAAAGCCTCTCTTAGTTTATTCTTATACATAAACCTGAGAGCAGCAGAAACACTATCATCTTTCATAAAAAGAGGTATATGGCTTTTTATAGTGTCCAGTTCAAGGTTTTTAATTCCCAGTTCATCTGAATTTTTAAGGAGCTCACTTATGTGAAGTCCACCTACAAAATTATCACTCTCATCAAGAAAAGGGAGTATATGACTATCACTGACTATAAAATGGTAGGCAAGCTCAAATAATGATGTTGCCTTTTTTATTTTAGGCACCCTCTTTTCAAAATTACCCACTTTAAGTTTATCAATACTTACTTTTGACCTGGTAAATTTTTCATGGTCGAATACCCCCACAAGATTAGAGTCATCAAAGACAAACGCCTCGGAACTATCATTTCTCTCAAGTTTTCCTATAAGTTTTGATACTGGTTCAGCTACATCAGCAACTACACAGTCTTTATTTGCCATATTTTGTATATTCATTTTCATCCCCCTTTGATTTTGTTGATAATGATTAAGCAGGAATATGTGCTAAATGTATTAAGATTAATAAAATTTTTGCAGAGGAAAAAAATTGATTAGTTTTTCAACTTCCTACTTCCAGAAGCTCTTTAACCTTTTCAGAAAGCTCAAACCCATCAAAAGGTTTAGTAATATATGCAATTGCCCCCACATCAATTCCCTGGAGAATATCGTGGTCTTCCTTTTTAGCTGATACCATCGCAATTACTATGTCTTTAGTTTTATTATCCTGTCTTAATCGCTGGCAAACCTGGTAGCCATCCATATCAGGAAGCATAATGTCGAGAAGTATCAAATCAGGCTGCTCGGTTTTGGCTTTTTCAATTGCCTCAGCACCATTTACGGCTTCTACGTATTCATACTCATCTCCCAGCATCACTTTAATTAATTCAATTATCTGCTCTTCGTCATCCACTATGAGTATTTTTTTGGACATATAAGAAAAGAAAAAAAGTTATTATATATATTTTTCTAAAAAATTTACTTGGTCTCCTGCTTGGTATTATCCTGTTTAGGACTATCTTTTGCAGTATCGTCAGAACTGTTTTCAGAGGCTGGCTGGCTTTCTTTGTTCTTCTCTGTTTCAGTAGTTTCCTTATCCTGCTGTGTTTGGCTCTCTTTTTCAACTACACTATCTGTTTTTTGTGCTTTTTCCTCTTGTGGTGTTTCCTGGGCTGTTTCTTCTTCTCCTGATTTGCTGTCCTCTTCAGTCTTGGGTTTGTATGTGTTCTTTTCAGGGGTTTCCTCTTCTTTTTTAATTCCGAGCTTTTCTGCCATGCCTTCTTCCTTTTTCTCTTTTGGTTTTTCCAGCTCTATTTCTTTTCCAACAAGTTCCGCTCTTACTACACCCTTGTCGTCTTTGATTGCATTTACCTTAATATGGTGGGGCGGGTTTCTTATTCCCCTTTCCCAAAGCTTAAGGTTGAGGTATTTTCCAAGTTTTACGTTATCAGACTTCATATGCCTTTGCAGAAACTCTTTTACCCCCTTTACTGCCCTGTTGGTTCTTTTATAGCTTGGAGCACGCTGGAAAGTTCTTCTAAGAGGAATATTATAGCTTCGCTCCAGTTTTATATTTGTTTGATTTTCATTAGCCATTTTCATCCCTTGATTTTGGTTCTTTTCCAGGACCTTTTTACGCTAGTGTGTCTTCCGGGATGGACCCTTCTGTTTTTACCATAGATTTTTGGAACGCTCCAAAACGGAGCCCATCTGGTCCTTCTCCCATGCTTTGCAAGCCTAATTTTTCTGCTTAGATGATTGTGCCTTGCCATTTTTATTCTCCTTTAATGATTGCTCTAAGAGGGAAACTCCTTTGCCAGTGATTACCCTGCCTTTATGAACATCTTTACTATCCTGTTTTATTAAACCTGCACTTTCAAGCTGCTGCAGAATCTTACGAATAATATTCCCTGAGCTTTTCCTGAAAACGGATGGTTTATGGCCCCTTCTCTTTTTGCTTCCGAATTTTATTCTTAGTTTGGAAACTCCTATAGGCCCAAAGTTGTAAACCTTAACCAGTATAGAGCCTGCCCTTCTATACCACCAGTCCGGCTGGGTTGGCGGTCTTTCTTTATTGCTCCCTGTTTTTACAAATTCCGCCCACTCAGGGGCTGACACCTCTTCAACGCTTTTAAGAGCCTCTGCTGCCTGAGATGTTAATTGCTGTCTTGAAGCATTACTAATGGATTTCATAAATTTTCCTCCTACTAATTAACTTAATCCTCTAAACCCTATTTTAGGCGAAATGCGGTCTCTTTAAAAAAGTTTTGGTTTTGTTTTACCCTTTTAAAAACAAAATATTTATTAATCTATAATGGTTACCACTTTACAATAATATACTTAGAAAAATTTTGTTTCAAACTTTTCCGAAATTATGGAAAGACAAATATATAGATAAATAATATAGATAAATATTGCTAAATTAGGAGGTTTTAAAATGGTAAGGATTAAAAATTCAATGATTTTTATGCTAATGTTTGCTCTTTGCTTTGGTATAGCCGGGGCAGTTATAAATGTTGATGTGGAGGTTTCTCCAAATTCACCTAAAACAGGTGATGATTTAGAGTGCACATATAACGTGACAACTTCAGATAATGAAACACTGGAGAAAGTAAATCTTACTTGGTATAATGGCTCACAAGTTCATACTAAACCTCAAATCTCAGTAGAAAACAACACAAATCAAACAAATGGCACAAAAAATTTACCTTCAAATAATACAAAGAAAAATGAAACCTGGAAGTGCGAAGTATACGCACTGGGCAATGCATCCAATGAAAGCACAGCAGCAAATCAAACGGTTGTTAACACTGAGCCCTCTCTTTCCTCAATCAGCGACAAAAGAGTGAATGTTGGGAAAACCTTATCCTTTAACGTTGATGCAAGCGACCCTGATGCTGATGATGGTGTGGATAAACTTGATTATTCTCTATCTAATGAGCCAGAGGGAATGGAAATTGATGATGAAAATGGCAGAATTACCTGGACCCCTACAAATGAACAAGAGGGCACATATGATATGAATGTAAGTGTCACTGACAATGCAGGAGTAGAGAATATAACCTCTTTTACTGTAGAAGTAACCCAGATGATGCTTGCAGTTGATGACCTTGATGTTGAGTGCTCTCCTGAAAGCTGCAGGGACAGGCTGGATGAAGAAGACGGCGGCTCAATTGAAAGAGTCAGGCCAGGCTCAACAATGGAAATTGAAATGGCCCTGGAAAATCTATGGGATGATGACGAGGACGAACACGATATTGAAGATATTGAAATCATCGGAATTCTTGAAGAAATGGGAGATGAAGACGAGCAGGAAGAAGTAGCTACTAAAAGCAAGATCAGGCCGGGAGATGATGCAGATTTTACACTAGATTTTGACATTCCCGAGGATGCTGACGAGAATACCTATTACCTTGACCTTGAGGTATATGGAGAAGATGAGGATGATGAGACAGAGTATGAAATAGATTTGCCAATTGATGTTGAGGTTGAAAAGGAATCTGAAAAAATGGTTATAACCAGGGCAACTTTACTTCCCTCATCAATTGCGTGCAACAGGAACACTGAGCTTGACATAATGGTTAAAAATATCGGGCGAAGTGACCAGGAAAGGGCGCAGCTGGTTGCAAGTAATGATGAGCTGAATATAAATGAACACCAGTTTTTTGATGTTGGTGCTGGAGATTATGACGAAGATGATACAGAATTCCGGGAAAGTTACAACTTGGATCTTCCTGATACAGTAGATGAGGGAACTTATGAAATTGAAGTTCGGGCTTATTACGAAGATGGGAGTAAATATGAAAGGGAGCGGGTTTCTCTTAATGTTCAAGAATGCCAGACCCAGGAGCCCAGCGAGCCATCCAATGGTACCGGGGATAGTGACAATGGTGATGATGAGGTTGAAGTTATAAGAGAGCAAATTCCGCCAACACAGTCAGGAGGCCAGCAGACTGCACAGCCAGTTTCAGATGAGTCATTCTATGATTCCACTGCATTTTTGGTAATACTTTCAGGCACTTTTGTCATATTGCTTGTAGCAGTAATATTGCTTACCATAATTGCCTTTAGAAAGTAAATTAATTTTTTTTATTTATAAATTTCTTTAAGTCATTAATAAATGTCTGAGCTTCTTTGTAAAGAGTTTCATATTCAGTGGCAGAAACATGTGTCTTTTTGTTATGGAGAATTTGTTTTGCTAGACTGTAAAAGCTCTTCATAATTTTCGGAGACTTTTTTGAAATAAGTTTCTGTTTTACAAGCTTATGCAGAATATCAGGAACATGTGCCGGATTAGGAGGCATCTCTCCTGCTTTCATTATTGCGGCCTGAGCGGCATCAACAACTGCCCAGTACAGGTCTAGGGTTGCCTGCACTATGAGTTTTCCCGAGTTATTGAATGCCTGCGTGGACCTTGCCATATATGCCATCACTGCTTCTTTGGAAGGCCTTACTTCCCCACTAAAAAGCAACATCTGGATAGGTGTAAAAAAGCCAGTATCAATTAATGCAACTCCATCTCTCAACATGTTAAGAGCAATAGGGTCCCCCTGTCTTACATAGTCCCAGAAAGAAGTAAATTTTAGTGTAGTTATGTGAATCCTTTTGGAAATCTTTAGTATCTTGTTTTCAACTATCAGCCTGTAAGCTTCAACAACTTCTGAAGTCATATAATATGTAACATCATCAACAACAAGGAGGATATCAATATCACCCTCATGATTTTTTGGCTGATTTGCCTTGCTTCCGAATAAAACCACAGCTTTTATAAAATGCCCCAGCTCTTTATAAATTTCTTTTGAAAATTTGTATGCTATCTCAATTTCTGAATTCTCATATTTTTCCTTTTGCTTTTCAGAAATATCCTGTTTTTTCTGCACATTGAACTCCATATTTATAAAAAGCATTGGTGCATATATAAATTTTTATCACTTTTTTATAATAGTAAACACTTATTTATCTAAATATTTAAATAAGAACATGTTCAATCAATTATTAATATGTCGGCATTACTAAAATTTATACTGGTTGCAATTGCAGTTGTTATTATCTTTTATGTTTTCATGAAAATATTAAAGAGTGTGTTGAAGGCAGTTACTTTTCTTGCTCTCATATTTTTTCTTATAATAGCTATACTTGGGGGAATTATTTATCTGGACTATAAAGATGTCAAGGAAAATTTCTTTGAACAAGACAGCCTTTTAGCGGTTGTTGAAGAAGATGATGTATTAACTGTTGTGGAGGTTTCTCCAAAAGTTAATCTTAATAAAACTCCGGTATCCTCGTTTAAAAATGAAACAATAGTTGAGCTAATTGAGAATAAATCTTTTAATATTGATAGTCATTATAAAACTATAATTGTAAATGATGTTGTATTTGAGAAAGGGTTACCTGAAAAGATGGAGGCATTTGGTGCTGTAAATATTTCAAAAACTGAATTTATGGATGTATTAAGTGCAGAAGAGCCAGAGGATATGATTGATTTAAGTAGGATAGAATTTAGGAATAACATTTCAGAAGATGTTAAAACAGTAATGGTTGCGCTTGGGGCAAGAGAAATTGTAAAAAATAAAGGCTCAGGGTATATCCTGGATGAGTATAAAAATGAAAATATAATGATGTATCCTGAGACCCTTAGTATGAAAATACTTAAACTGATATCAAGTAAAGATAAAATACCAGGGAATTTTACAGTGGGTTAATCATCAAGCAGAACCATATCAATATTTCTGAACTGCTTGTATTTGTTTTTGTCGTTGACTTTTCTTGCTTCCCTGAACTCTTCGTCTGTGGGCTGCTTTCTAAACCCGTCTACAAAACCACACTTGTTGCATTGTCCTCCTGCAGGTACCTTGTTTGAGCAAAAATCACATTTTTTCATTGCCATGTCTTAATAGGTCAACTTAGTCTAATTTAAAGTTTGTGGTTCACTGCACTTTGATTCTTCTAATTTTTCTTTCAATTCTCAATTTATCTTTCTTAGTAAATCTAAGGCATTTTCCGAACTGATAAACATTCGAAGAGATTCCGCAATAGCGCAATGTGTTTACAATATTTTTTTTGGGGAGATTACAGGTCATTTTATAATAAATAGTTGGCGCTCCAGTTGTGAAAAAAATTATGGCCTTTTTACCCTTTAGTAAACCAAATGGAATTCCCCGCCAAAAATTAAACGCGAAGCCAGGAGTCAATACCCGGTCAAGAAAACCTTTTAACACAGCAGGAAGACCAAACCACCAAACAGGAAAAATAAAAATTAAGTTGTTTGTTTTACTAATTTTTTCCTGTATTTCCTTATTTCTTTTGCTGACCTTACTTTTTCCCCTTGTGTAATGCTCGCTTGCATCCAGCAAGGGGGAATATTTTTCATTGTACAAATCCAAAACTTCAAAATCTTTGCCTTGCTTGTTTAATTTCTCTTTCACGCATTTAAGTATATGTGCACAATGCCCTCCGGTATCAGGATGGGTGTAAATAATTAGGGTCATAGAGGTGTAATATACAAGGTAATATTAAATATTTATCATACTAAAAAGAGATTCGCGGAGATTCTCACC
>JBMCCQ010000028.1:0-11000 GCA_048618745.1 Candidatus Nanoarchaeia archaeon | reverse complement strand
AAGCCTCCGCCGGGAATCGAACCCGGGACCTCGGCCTTACCAAGGCCGCGCTATACCGCTAAGCCACGGAGGCATTGAAATGATGGGTAAATAAGGAATTTATAAAGATTTCTGTAAGAATTACTATTTAGAATTAGAAAATTAAAAAATTATTTTAGTCTCCACCAGAAGACTATAAGACTGATTGCAAACATTATCAGACCAATTGCCATGAAATTATAAAATACATCAGTTATTGGAATAATTGATGCAAGGCAGGGTATCTGAAATACCGCCAGATACTCATAAGTCAGGGATGAGCAAACTTCTGAAGAGTTCAAAGGCCCCTGCTCCCAGCAGCATAGCGCTGTGTAATTCAGTGACCACAATCCAATTGTACAAAAGATAGTATATAACCCCTGTGAAAGCCAGATGTACCTTCGTGTGCCCTTGAAAACGTAAAATGCAGAAATTGATCCAACCAACATTCCTAATCCGCCTTGGAAAAGCCCTACTGTACCAATCTCACCTGCAAGACTACTGTAAGCGGAGAAAAAATAATTATATATTCCCAGTATGAAATAAGCAACAACATTTAAAATGACAACATTTCTCACATTAAGCCATTTTGGCATATTTACACCAAACTGCTTTGCAATTGATGTGTAACCTATTGATGCGAAAAAGGCAATAAATGGAACAAATATGCCTGTTGCTAGCATTTTTCCCGGAACATAATCAAAAAAATTGCTTAAACTCCAGAAAAGACCCCAGCAAAACAAAGCTGCCCCCTCAAGAGAAATATAAAGCCATCCCTTAATGGCTCCCTTAGTTACTTTCTGTAATAAATAGGCAAAGATTCCTGCAAGAAGTCCTGTGCTAAGACCAACAATTCCAAGTATTATTCTTTCCGATACCATTAAATCTATTTATACAAAACACCATATTAAAATCTTTAGCTTTTATAAAATAATTTTCAAAACAATATTTTTAAACTACCTAAGCCGCCACCAGAAAGCCCCAAGACTCCCTGCAAATATTACTAAGCCTACGGCAATA
The DNA here is from genome assembly GCA_048618745.1 of Candidatus Nanoarchaeia archaeon. Lineage (GTDB taxonomy): Archaea > Nanobdellota > Nanobdellia > Woesearchaeales > DSVV01 > CAZBGG01. The sequence continues at coordinate 9,962 of JBMCCQ010000028.1, read as the reverse complement.
CTATTATAAACGGCTCCTGCAAACTCAACACCCCCAGGTGCACAAGGAAGGTTAAATATTTCCTGATATTCAAAATCAATAGAAGAGCAAGCATCATGGTCTGTTAGCTCACCTTCCTCCCAGCAGCAAAGAGAAGCATAATTTATTGACCACAATCCAACAAGCACAAGCAAAGTATAGACAACCTGCATAAGCCATATATACCTCCCCGTACCCCTGAAAAGTAAGAATGATGACACAGCTGCAATTATCATTGCCACTCCGCCTACAAAGAGTCCTACTGTTCCCGTTTCATATATGATACTGCTATAATCTGTGAAAAAGTAATTATACCCACCAACAATTACATATACCACAGCGATTATTATTACTATATTTCTTACACTCAGCCAGCCAGGTTTTTTTACACCAAATTCAGTTGCAAAAGAAGTATAACCAAGAGCAGCAAAAAAAGCTACAATCGGCACAACTATGCCTGTGGCAATTATTTTGATTTGCTCATTATCAATAAAATTTCCGAGACTCCACAAAAGACCCCATAAAAACAAGCTTGCACCAGTTAATGATAAGTAAAGCCATCCCTTAACTGCACCTTTTGTAACCCCACGCAAAAGATATGAAAAGGTGCCAGCCGCAAGCCCCATCACAAGACCAATAATGCCCAGTATAATCCTTTCTGAAACCATTATGAAAATTTTTTTATAATTCAAGGTTTATAAATTTTCTCAAAAATGATATTTGCCAACCGAAAACTATTTAAAGGTACAAATTTGAGGTAAACTAAAACCAAAGGGGGTTACTAATGAATAAAATACTTGTATCAATACTGGCATTTCTTTTATTCCTGCCAATTGCCCATGCCGGACTTCAGGTGGACCTAGAAAAGCATACAAACAGGATTTTCCCTCACGAGCAGGCAAACTTCTCACTTCATGTGGCTAACACCGGAGATACAGATGAGAAAGTAAGCTACTTTTTCCCTTCAACCTCTGGCTGGAGCATTACAACAGATCCAACTGCCTCAGCTAGAACAATTGAGCCAGGAGAAAATGTTACTACCAATATTAAAGTTAAACCTATTGAAGACAGGCTGATCCCTAAAGAATACGACCTAAACTTCAGAGTTTCATCACTTACCACAGGAGAAAAATATCCATTAGCCTTTAGGATATATCTTAGAAATGCTGAAGCTTACAGAAGTTATGTTCCTATTATTAATATTGATGTGGATGCCCAGGAAGAGGTTATCCCTACAGAATCTGCTAAGCTTAAGATTACCCTTAACAACCGCAACCGGTTGAATATATCGAATTTCAGCCTTAAGATTCAGAGCTCTGTAAATCCTGAAAACGACCAGGTTCTCTCATTGAATGTTCCACCTAATGGTGTAGTCAAAGAAGAGATTGAACTTAATTATCCTGATAACACAACTCCTACTACAGATGAAATACTTCTAAAACCAACGATTGCTGAATACAACAAAACATACAATACAATTGAAAAAATAATAAAGATTGCAGGATACACAGATGTAAAAACAGAAGAAAAGATTGATAAGGGCTTTCTTAAGAAAAAAGAGAGCTTTATATACACTAACAATGGAAACACAGAAGCAACAAAGACAAAAAGACTGCGCTCGGGCACATTCAAAGAATTTTTCACAAGAGGCAGCCCTGATTATGAAGAAGTTAATATTGACGGTTACAAATATCTGGAATGGAATTTAGATATAGAACCACAGGAAACTAAAACAATCAACGTTACTGTTAATTACAGGCCTCTCTTCATAGTACTGTTGCTGCTTGCTGTTGGCCTTGCCTTATATTACCTTGAAAGAAGCCCGGTGATTATTAAAAAGGAAACAAAAAGAATACCTGGTTTCGAGGGAGAAACATCGAGGCTGAAGGTACTACTTCATGTAAAAAACAGGACTAACAAGCCAATTGAAAACCTGGATGTAGTTGATACAATACCAAAAATAGCCCAGCTTGGAAAAAAGCACAGCGTAGGGACGATGCAGCCTTCAAAAGTTCTTAATCATGAAAAAAAGGGAACAATAGTTAAATGGAACATACCAGTATTGGAGGCTTATGAAGAGAGAATAGTATCATACCAGATATATTCAAAGCTGGAAATAATCGGCCCCATGAAGCTTTCAAAGGCAACAGTAAAATACAAAAACAAAAGGGGGAAAACCTCAAGGGTATACTCAAACAATGTACTTTCATCATAAGCAATAAATTTAAATAGTTTTCATTGGCTAAAAAATAGTTATGAATAAAAAAGATTTCAACAAATATGTCTTTATTTTATTTATAATAATTCTTGGTGTTATTGCCTTTTTTATTGCAAAGCCTTTTATTAATGATATGTTGTCTGCCCTGGTAATTGCCTACATATTCTACCCATTATATATAAAAATATACTCAAAAGTAGGCTACAAATTCTTGTCAGCTTTGCTTATAATACTTTTAATCTTCTTTGTAATTGTCATACCCCTTATCTGGCTCGGCAGCTCATTTTACTCTGAGATAAGAAGCTTTGTCTTACTAAACGAAGAGTTTTCTGAGTTTTTGGGAGAGCAGGATATTGAATATTCACAAATTTTAACAATGAAGCAGCTGGGGCATTTGATGGCGGACAGAACAGACTTGTTCTCTAAAGTATACGAGTTTTTTGATATAATCTCAACAATTTCAAGCACAATAGTTCACTTTTTTATTATGCTCTTTATGACATTCTTTTTTATTAAAGACGGGGACAAGCTCTCAAAATTTTTGAAGGAAACCTTTGAATTTAAAAGAGGTCTCAATATTGCACACACCCTGCAAAGAACAATAAATGCAGTAATTTACGGGATAGTTATTGTGGCTTTAATCCAAGGTATTGTCGCTCTTGTTGGTTATGGAGTGCTTAGTGTACTTGGAGGTATAAAAAACCCGGTATTATGGGGCATTCTTACTGCTTTGGCAGCGTTTATTCCCACAGTGGGAACAGGCCTTATCTGGCTTCCGATGAGCCTTTTTTTAATATTTAAGGGAATATTTCTGGACCAACTTCCTTTTGTTTTTATGGGAATTGGCCTTCTTATTTACGGTTCAATATTCATAGGAACAATAGATAATTTTATCAGGCCAAAATTAATCGGCGACAGGGCAGACATCCACCCAGTGGTTGTTTTAGTAGGGGTCCTTGGTGGAGTTGCAATTTTTGGAATAATGGGAATAATAATTGGACCTGTAATATTTGCTCTCGCACAGGAAATAATTATCTTATACAAAAACAATGAGCTTATTTAAGGAGGGGAAAAATAAATGAAACTTAGAGTAAAAGACCTTGCAATCAGTACGGGAAACCCATTGGTAGCCTTAATTAACAATGTTGATGCTATAAAGCATGACCTGCATTTTGCTGACAGGGTGAGAATTCAAAAAGGAAGCAAAAGCATCACCGCAATTCTTGATATTACAGATTCAGCCGATATACTCCTCCCGGGCCAGATTGGTCTATTCAAAGAAGTCTACTCTCAAATAAAAGCAAAAGATGACGATATTGTAAATATTCATCTGGAAAACAAACCAAAATCCATTGAGCACATCAAAAAAAAAATGGCCAACCGAAGGCTTAACAAAAGAGAGATGAAAGAAATTGTCGAAGACATTGTCAAGGGAAGATTAAGTGAAATTGAGCTTACCTATTTTGTATCAGCAACTTACATAAATGAGCTTTCAAATGATGAGATAGTTTACTTAATCAGGAGCATAATCAACACAGGGGATACCCTCAACCTCAATAAAAAACTTGTTGTGGACAAACACTGCATAGGAGGGGTTGCTGGAAACAGGACCACAATGATTGTGGTCCCTATTCTTGCAGCAGCTGGACTTACTGTACCAAAAACAAGCTCCAGGTCTATTACAAGCGCCTCAGGAACTGCAGACACAGTTGAGGTATTATGTAATGTTTCTTATCCGCTAAATAAAATGAAAGAAATTGTAAAGAACATAAATGCCTGTCTGATGTGGGGAGGCTCAATGAATCTTGCCCCTGCTGATGATAAAATAATTAAGGTTGAGCATCCTATGTCTCTTGACCCAATCGGCCAGTTAATTGCAAGCATACTTGCCAAAAAAAAGTCTGTTTCTGCAACCCATGTACTTATTGACATCCCTGTTGGTAAGGGATGTAAAACTGAAAACTCTGCCAGGGCAAAACTTCTTAAGAAAAAATTTGAAACACTCGGGAAAAAGGTTGGAATGAAAGTAAGAGTAGTAGTAACAGATGGAAGCCAGCCTATAGGAAACGGCATTGGCCCCGCGCTTGAAGCCAGAGACGTACTATGGACTTTGCAGGACTCTGAATACAGTGCAAAAGACCTCAAAGGAAAATCAATACATCTTGCAGGACAGATTTTGGAGATGGTTCATAAAGCGAAAAAGGGGCATGGATGGAGAATGGCTAAAGAAATTCTTGAATCCGGCAAAGCCCACGAAAAATTCAATGAAATCATTGAAGCCCAGGATGCGAAAATTGCATTCCCCGAGCAGATTGAGCTTGGGATTTATACAAAAACCATGAAAGCTGAGAAATCGGGAACCGTTAAGCACTTGGATAATAAGGCTATAAACAGGGTTGCAAGAATAGCTGGTGCCCCGCACGACAAAAAAGCAGGGGTCTATCTGCATGTTCATAAAAATTACAAAATTAAAAAGAACCAGGAGCTTATTACAATTTATGCTGACAGCAAACAAAGGCTAAACTACGCAGAATATTGTTTTAAAACAATACAGCCAATAAATATCAGCTAGCAAGCCCAAGGCTTTCTACCACAAGCTTTGAATCAAACTTTTTTAGGTCATTATAATCCTGACCTGTTCCAATATAAAGAATTGGCTTTCCGGTAACATGGCTTACTGAGATTGCCGCCCCCCCTTTGGGGTCAACATCTGCCTTGGCAAGTATTATCCCGTCTATTCCGACAGCCTCATTAAACCTTTCTGCCTGCTCCACACAATCATTACCGGTAGTACTCTCACCTACAAAAATTTTCATATCAGGCTTTGCAACCCTCACAATTTTTTTCATCTCATCTACAAGATTACTGTTGCTATGAAGCCTTCCTGCAGTGTCAATTAACACAAAATCCAGCCTTTTGGAGTTTGCATACTTAATTGCATCAAATGCGACTGCCGCGGGATCAGCTCCGTAATCATGCTTGATAAGCTTAACCCCCACCTTATTGGCATGCTCTTCCAGCTGCTGGATTGCCGCCGCCCTGAATGTATCAGCTGCTGCAATTACACTGTGGTAGCCTTTTTGCTTGAGAACATATGCAAGCTTTGCTATGCTTGTTGTTTTCCCGGAACCGTTTACCCCAACAAATGTAATAATGTAGGGCTTTTTTCCCTTTACCTTTTCCTCCAGGTCAATTCCTTGAACATCCAGTACTTCATTAATAGAATTATTTAAAGTGTCCCTAATTATATCCAGCGTTTTTCCCCTTCTCACCTTTGTGTTAACAAGCTTTTCCTTTAAGTCCTCCCTGATCTTATCAATAACACTCACAGCAACATTATTTTCAAGAAGAGCCATCTCAATATCCCAGAACAGGTTATTGAATTTTTCCTCAGAAATTGAGCTCTTTGTAATTGCATCAACAACAGAGCCTCTTACTCTGCCAAAAAATCCCCTCTCTTCCAATCCCTCACTTTCATCCTGTACAGGCTCTTTTTGAACTTCAGCATCTTCCCCTATTTCTTCTTCAAGACTTTCTTCTTTTGTCTCAGGCACAGGCTCTTTTTTAGTTTGCTTCTCTTCGCCCTTCTCTTTTGTTTCGAGTTGTTCTTGCCTAGGAGGCTCAACTGGTTCTTCAGCTTCCACTGATTGTTTTTCTCTTACCTCTTCTTGTGGCTCTTCCCTTATTGTCTCCTTAATAGTGTCACTTGTTGTGTCCTTTTCAGTATCTTTAGTAATATCCCTTGTTGCATCCTTTGTTGCATCCTTTGTAGTATCCTTTGTAGTACCCTTTGTAGTATCCTTTGTAGTATCCTTTTCGGCTTCTTCAGGGACCTCTTCTTCCTTTTTGCCCCAGAATTTTTTAAAAAAACCTGTTTTCTCCTCGGGAGTTGGCTTCTCAGGTTCCCGGGATTCTTCTACTACTTCTGACTCTTCATCAACTTCCTTAGAAAATTTATCAACAGCATCCTTTAATTTATTTTTTAAATAACCAAACATTTTAATCCTTTATAAGCTTGTGCAGCTCTTTTTCCAACTCCTGCATTCTTTGCTGAAGAGACTCCAGTTTCTCCCCTACCTTTTCTCTTGAGCCTTCAAGCTCCTCTTTTTGCTTTTCAAGAAGTTTCTTTGTCTGCTCCGGACTCTTTTTGCACACAACATTATCACCAACATTAACTAAAAAATGCTCAGGCTGTCTGACTTTTGCCTTTACAAAAATCCCGTTTGTTACAGGGCAAAGCATATCCTTCTCGTTACCAATATCTCCAAGCTCATCTATAGAATTCTTGATATATTCTATTTCCAGAAGTTGCTCATCTATTTGTTCAAACTGCTCCTTAAGCTTTTTTAAATGTTCCTCATATACCTGAAATTCATAATATTTTTGTTGGAGTTGCTCGCTCATTTTAATCCCATCTTTTTTAAATCTCCCATATTGCCGCCCATTTTTTTCATCATTTTATCCATATTCTTACCCTTTCCTTTAAACATTTTCATCATTTTCTTGCTTTGCTTATACTGCTTTAATAATTCTCTTACCTCAGTTTGACTCCTCCCTGAGCCTTGAGCGATTCTTTCTATTCTGTCCCTGTTAATAATATCCGGATTTTCAAGCTCCTCTTTTGTGCAGGAATCCATTGCAGTCTTCCATATCTTGAGCTTTTCCTCCTGGACATTAAGAGTTTCTTTTGGGATCTGCATCTGACCCATACCGGGTATGAGCTCCATCAGCTTGCTAAGTGATCCCATCTTTTTCATAGACTGCATCTGTTCATATAAATCTATAAGATTAAAATCGCCCTTAAGCATTCTTTTGCTTAAGTCTTCGGCATCCTTGTGGCTTATAGCATCCTTTGCCTTATCAAGAAGTGCCTCAATATCCCCCCAGCCAAGGAGTCTTCCAACAAACCCTTTAGGATTGAAAGCCTCCAGATCATTTATCTTTTCACCTGTCCCTATGAATTTAACAGGAGTATTTGTAATAGAGCATGCAGAAAGTGCGCCTCCTCCTTTTGCCGTACCATCCAGTTTGGTTATTACCACACCACTGACACTACAAGCTTCATTAAACCTTTTAGCCTGGTTCTCAGCAGCCTGCCCGAGATCAGCGGACATAACAAGGAGTGTCTCATCAGGCTGTACCTTTTTATTGAGCCTGTCAAGCTCATCAATCAGGTCATCAGAGAGAGCATCCCTTCCTGCAGTATCAATAATAACAATATCATATTTATCAAGCTCTTTTTCATGCTTTTCATAGATTCTTACAGGGTCTTCCCTCTCATCCTTTACCCCGAAAAAAGGAACATTAATCTGGGATGCAAGCTGACTTAGCTGGTCGTAGGCAGCAGGCCTCCAGGTGTCTGTCTGCACTAAAGCGACACTATTGCCTCTTTTTGAAAAGAATTTGGCCATCTTCCCAGCTGTTGTTGTCTTACCGTTTCCAAATAGCCCGACAAGCATTAACTTCATGGGCTTTTTGTCAAGGTTGATTTTATACCCTTCCCCCCCAAGAAATTCAACAAGCTCATCATAAACAATATTTACAAGATACTCTCTTTTGCTTAATCCTGCCGGGGTTTCTTCTTTTAATATCCTGTTTTTTATTTTCTCACTAAGCCTGAATACTAACTGGACATTTACATCTGCCTGCAAAAGAGCCCTCTGAAGGTCACGAACAAGCTCATTTACCAACTTCTCATCTACAAAAACCGCCTGCGTTACCTTCTGCAGAGTATTTTTCAGAGAATTACCCAGTTTTGAGAGCACCATTACTGCCTCAAGAAATGTAATTTATTTATAAAATTTTGCTTAAAACCAGTGTTGTTTTCCAATTATAAAAAAATACATTATATGAATTGCAACCAAAAAAAAGAAACTTTTTTATAAGGTAATTGGCAGAGAATAGCTCAGGTGAAGAGATGAAAAAGGATATTACCCGATTAATCATATTAGTATTGGTTTTTACACTCTGTATTAATTTTGTGTTTGCTTCCCCTGTTGAAAGGGTATTTGAAGCTCTGGGAGACTTAAACATTGCAGAAAACTACCAGGAATACTACATTGGCATTGATTTTATTATATATCTGCTAATCTTTGGAGGTGTCCTCAATGCAACAGCCTCACATAAATTCGGAAAACCAGCTACAGTAGGCCTTGCTCTCGCCTTATCCATTACAATGGTTGTATTTGAGTCAAGAGAAGGGTTTGCAATAGGTGATTTCTGGTACATTGGTGTATTTGCCCTTTTAGCAGTTCTTCTTGGACTGATATACAGCAAATTAAAGGGTGTAAAAGAAAAACATACCTGGACAATCATCTCAATCGGCTATATCGTCTTTTACATAATTTTAACAGAGTTTATAAAAAACTCAAGAAGCTACTTTCTGCTAGATTATCCATGGCTGCATTTTCTCTTAATAATTGCCCTTATTGCTGCTATTCTGAAAATTGTCTGGGACATTATCCCCCTTTTTAAGACAAAATAAAAACGTAGGCTGATTTTTCAAAAAGAGTTCCTGGTTCGGCATTAAAATTAATTATGATGCAATTTTCCTATTAGAATAAAAAAGAAAAAGTGGGGCTCCGAAAAGCCCCCACCTGTCTCCTTTGGGTTGTTGGGGTGGTTGGGGAGACAAAAAGAACATTTATTTTATGATCTCGATTCCCAGCTCATCACTCATTGCTTCCATTTCTTCCTTTTGTGAGCCTTCATCATGTTTTCCAAGTATCCAGGGACTATTTACACCAGTAATGATAGTCATAACAGTAAGCTTCCCTTTCATATCATCCCTGACTCTCGCTCCCCAGATACAATTGGCATCTGCATCCATTGATTCTGTAACGAGCTCACCTATCCTGTTGATTTCTTCAAGTGTCAAATCCGGGCCGCCTTCTACGTGTATTAATGCTCCTGTTGCACCCTCATAATTGATATCCAAGAGAGGATTGCTCAAAGCGCCCTTAACTGACTCCTCTACCCTGTTATTGGTATCGGAGCTGCCCACACCAATTGCTGCTACTCCCCCATTTGTCATAATGGTTTTCACATCAGCATAATCAAGGTTTACAAGACTTGGAACTGCAATAGTTTCAACAATTCCTTTTATCATTGTAGAGATTAGCTCGTTTGCAACCGAAAATGCCTGCTGGATTGGCAAATTCCCTGCGATTGAAACAAGCCTGTTGTTATCAATTACTATAACTGTGTCTGAAACTTTCCTCAACTGGGCCAGACCATGCTCTGCCTTGTCAACCCTTGCCCTTTCAATCTTAAAAGGCATGGTTACTGTGCCAATGACAATTGATCCTGCTTCCTTTGCAACATTTGCAACTATCGGAGCTGAGCCTGTTCCAGTGCCACCTCCCATACCCGCGCAGATGAAGGCCATATCAGCGCCTTTAATGGAATCTTTTACAGCCTGCATAGACTCCTGGGCAGCCTCTGCACCTTTTTGTGGGAAGCCTCCACACCCTAAACCACGGGTTACGTCTCTTCCCATAAGGAATTTTTTATCAGCTTCAGTAACATTAAGATGCTGCTGGTCCGTATTTGTAGCAATGATTTCAGCACCCTCAATTCCTTTTTTATAAAGCCAGTTAACCATATTATTACCGGCCCCGCCGCAACCAATAACTTTAATATTGGCAGGCTTAACATCTACTCCACCTGTATCTCCACCAGATTGCTCCATTGCCTTTTCAACAACAAAATCCATTTTCTCCCCTCT
>JBMCCQ010000027.1:0-11150 GCA_048618745.1 Candidatus Nanoarchaeia archaeon | reverse complement strand
TTTTTGTAGTCGGAGAGCTTTGTGTTAAAACTTGCTTTTATATGGGCAGAATTATTTTACATTTACAAAATTTTTGCCCTGTTAGATATAATAAATTATAAGATAGGGTTTAATAAATGTTAGGGTTTATTAAAAATGTCTCATGGGTGTAGTAATGTTCTGGTATAATAATCAGCATAATCTTTGCAAATTTGTAGCCAGATGTATTTAATTTGCTCATTTTTCGTATAGTGCAAATAAAATTTTTTCTGAATTCTACCATTGAAGTGTGTACAAATTTACTTAATAACTTTTATAAATGGGTGGCTTTTTCAAAGATATATATGGGTTTAACAGCTAAGCAAAAGTACGACCTTAAAGGCATAATTGAAGAGCTTGAGTTATATAGAGGCAGGCATACTGAGCTTGTGACTGTTTATGTTCCAAGCGGTTATGATATAAATAAAATTCTTAATCATCTGAGTGATGAGCAGGGGACGGCCGGCAACATTAAATCCCCTAACACCAGGAAAAATGTAATTGATGCTCTGGAAAAAATGATTCAGCATCTTAAATTGTTTCAACATACTCCGGAGAACGGCTTAGCAGTATTTTCAGGTAATGTTGCAGAAAGGGAAGGCCAAAGTGATGTAAAAGTTTGGAGTATAGAGCCGCCCACACCTTTAAACACCAGGATTTACAGGTGTGACAAGCAGTTTCATCTCGATTTATTACGTGATATGCTTGATGATAAGGATGTGTATGGCCTTATTGTTCTGGACAGGCGTGAGGCGGATGTTGCAACATTAAAGGGTAAAAGTATAAATCGCCTGAATAATTTCACATCTAATGTTCCCGGAAAAACCAAGGCAGGTGGACAATCTGCTGCCCGTTATGGTAGGCTGAGAGAGGATGCAGCCAAGGAATTTTATAAGAAGGTTGCAGAAGCTGTAAAAGAGGAGTTCCTCAATAAGCAGGAGCTAAAAGGGATTATTGTTGGAGGGCCCGGGCCCACAAAGTATGAGTTTGTAGATGGCAATTTTCTTGCGCAGGAGTTAAAAAAGAAAGTGATTGGCATTAAGGATATTTCTTATACAGGATATTTTGGGTTGCAGGAGCTTGTTGAGTTGTCTGATGATATTTTAAGCAATGAGGGGATAATGGAGGAAAAAGCAATAGTAAATAAATTTCTTGAGGCGCTTGCAAAAAATCCAGGAACCGTTGCATACGGATATAATGAGGTTGTAAGGCTGCTCGATATTGGTGCAGTGGAGACTGTTTTGGTTTCAGAGGAAGCTGATAAAAAAACAATTAGTGAGCTTGAAAAAAAGGCCTTAAATACAAGTGCTACTGTAAAAATTATCAGCACCGAAACCAGAGAAGGGGTGCAGATAAGGGATTTGGGTAAATTTGCAGCCATATTAAGATATGATATTTCCAATGGCTAAGCTTTTTATAATAAAAAACTCTATCTTTGAAAATGGAATTGGCCAAGGAAGCTTATTGTGAATTGTTTGGAAAAGAGCCGGATTATGAGTTTATTCTGAAGTATTCTGGTAAGTTTAACGACTATAATGGAAATGTTAAACAAAGGGGCAGAAGGATCACTTTTGGTTTGAGCAGAAGTTGGCGCAATATAGATTCAGAAATCCAAAAGGGAATTTTGCAATCTTTGTTATGCAGGTTGTTCAGGTTCAATAAAACTACAATGAATATTGAAATGTATAACAACTTTATCAAAAATCTTCACATATGTGTTCCTGACTCAGACAAGGAGGCGGAATTATTGGAGTCCTTTGAAAGGGTAAATGGAAGATTTTTTGGATCTGTTATGGATATTGCCTGCCTAAAATGGGCGAATTTTAGCAAAAGATGCTTTGGAACTTATGAGTATGGCACAGATACAATAAAAATAAATCCTGTTCTAAGCGGGCGTACTCATTTACTTGATTATGTAATGTTTCATGAGATGCTTCATAAAAGGTTTAAGTTTGATGTTAGAGGCAACAGGCATGTGCACCACAGCAAAAAATTCAGGGACGCTGAAAAAAGTTATCCTGAAAGGGATAAGCTTGAAATGGAACTTACCAAAATTAACCGTTTTAGGTTTTAATAGTGTATATAAAGAAATCTAATTGGTTTTGCTTTTTGTATACTGTCGTATTTTTTTGTTCTCAAAATACTATTTTAACTACATAAAACTTTTTAAACATGCCATTGTCCTTCTATTGGGTTGGGGTGTAAAAGTGAAAGGGAGTACATTAAAGGCGAAAAAAGAAAATATTTTACAGGTAATGCACTCAAAAATTAAGGACGCCTTCTCTAGGGTTAAGGAAGAATTGAATGAGCATAGGGAATGTCTTAACCAGAATACAAATGAGATCCAGGCCAACTACGAGTACTTGTGCAGGCTTGAAAACAAAATTGACAAGCTTACTGAGAGGGTGGATGAACTCTCACTTTTCTTCGAGCAGAATATGCAAAATAACGAGGAAGACAAGTATTGTGTTTCTACGCTGACAAGAAAAGAGCAGGAAGTATTCATGGCCATTTATATGCAGGAGGAGGGGGCAACTTATGCACAGGTGGCAAGAAAAACCGGCCTAACGGAAAATATGGTTGTCTGCTATGTAACAAATCTGATTGCAAAGAATGTTCCCTTAATAAAAAGGTATCTTTCAAATGGTGTCTTACTTTATCTTGATAACGATTTCAGAAGGATGCAGGCCGAAAAGAATATATTAAAAATAAGTGAGTCTGTCGCAAAATCTGTATGTAGATAAATTCTTTTTTTTGTTTTGGGCTTTTGAAATTGAAATCCTGACAAATGTTAAATTTCTTTTTGAGCTGAACTCTCACTTTTGCAATTATTGATTTAAAAAATTAATGAGGGTATTTATTTATTGTTTTATGTTGTCTTATTATACCGACAGCATAGGGATATCATCTCTATTCTATGACGATATAAACTAGAATATATTACTCGGACACCTATTTAATATAAAACCAATTCATGTAAAATATGATTTAATCAGTTGTTGGCATCATATCATAATTCATAAGATGTTTGTGGATGTCTTTATAGGTATTATGCCGACATATAAATAGATTTAGGCAAAAATAGAAAGAAATTAGCAATTTATTCGCTTGTCTTCCCTGAGTCGCTTCCCTGGGAATCCCTGATTTTTTCGTTTTTCAACACTCTCTGCAATTCCTTGATGTATTTTCCTGTAAGCTCAAGATTATTGTTGATTCTGGCTTTTGTCTTTTCAAATGCCTGCTCCAGTGTATTACCATTTAGGCGATATCCTATTACAACATTATTGTCCTGGTCGATATAGCTCACTTTATTTACTAACTCAAGTTCAATCCATCGCTTCAGGTAATCATACATTGTTTGCCTAGTTATCCCCGCAAAAAAACCCATTTCCTCTACTGTCATAATAGCCTTATTAGGCATTTTTCTTTTGGAGGCCTCCTTGGCCCGCTCATACAGCTCAATCAAAACATTATACATTTTTTCAGTTGAGCCTTTCTTTCTTGGCATGAGGCCTAACCTTTCAATGAGGATAGAGGCAAGTTCTGTTGAGCCTGCATTAATATCCGGTTCCCGGCCGGTTAGTATAATTTTGTTTTCCGTGAAGATTATCACCTCTTTGTTATTTTAACTCTTATTACTTAGCATATTTATAAATTTTGTTATTATAACGACAAATGTTGGCATTTAGGATTAAAAGTTTTTAGCAAAATGCAAATAATTTGAAATTTGAGGTTGCTTTTGAGAAACTATGGAAAAACGTTGGTGCTCAAAATTTGTTGGATTTAAGCATAATTTTTAAGCGTTATGTTGCTAAAATCTTTCTAGTATTGCTGAATTTTTTTGGGTATATCTTGTTGTTTATTTTTTAGTGGTAAAAATGAGGAAACTCTTAAATATTGCCCACAAAACCCACGGGGATTATGGGTGGGTATAGAAAAATAATTGTTGAAAACAGAAACAATCGAAAACGAAGCACTTTTTTTGCTAAAAATGCTAAAGGCAGTCCTCCTTTTCCTGCCTCAGTAGATGAAATCGTGGGGCGGGTATCTGATAGTAGTTCTGTTGATGGGAAATATCAGCCAGGGGTAAATTATAATGCTTTTGAGGAAGGGGTCAGGCGCAGTATTGATGAGTGGAAGTCTTCAAGCGTTAATTACCCTACAGATTCCCAGGATCCTGTTGAAATGAAATTGTATGCTCAGCTACAGGCGTGGCAGAAACAAAGACAGTATACAGGTAATGGTGGGAATTCGGATTATTAGGCTTTTATAATTAAAAGCTGTTGTAATTGCTAAATTAATTTTAGCAAATTTAATTTAAGAGATTTTGTCGGATTTTTTTTCTGCGGGGCCCATTGCACTTCATCATAAACCTGTGTTTTGCCAAAAAATTTTAGTTAATTCATAATTCGGGAAAATCCCGAATAGATAGGCTGGCAGCAAAAAGCAAAATTATGGTATAATCCCGACTATTCGGAATCATTTCGACAAAGCCATTTCTTTTGGAGATAATGCCGACAAAATAGTTTGGGAATGTTTTAATGGAGAACCCCCCTTAGTGAAGTAAAATGTATGGTTTTAGAGCAATTTTGATGGGTTATTTTGTTTGTTTGGAGAAAATTCCGACGGTGTACTACCAGTATAGAAATTTGGTCAAATTATGGGGCTGTCAAATACAATGTATAAATTTATTCTGTAATTAATTTAGTGCCTGGCGACGTTTATTTTACTGTTTTCAAGCTCATTTAGTTTTGTTATTATGATGTTTAATTTTTCTTCAAGTTGGTTTTGGCGGTTCATCAAGTGCAGCAACCATTCCTGAGTGTTTGTTTTGAATTCATTTAAGTTGTTGGTTGTATGATTAATTTTACAATTTATCCCCTGCATATCTTCTTTGACTTTTTGAAAGGACCTTTTTAATTTTGGTTCGTATATCATGTTGTATCTTGGTAGTAATAACAATTATATAAATCTTTTGTTTTCTTTCAGATAAACCGCCCAGATGTTTTTGGCAATAATTAAATTATTTAATTCTACGTCTGCTTAAAATTTATAAGCTTTGAGAACAATTTTTTGGTTATTTATCGAAGTTACATATTTGATCATTACATCAAAGATATTTTAAAAGTGGGTGGAATTTAATTAAAAATGGGTGCCTCGGAGGTATACCTGGGAAAAAAATTTGTCCTAAATTAGGTGTTTGTATATTTTTTCGTATATCACATACGGAAAATTATTTAAATAAGTAAAATAAAATTGAATTAGTGGGGTGGTTGGAATTGGGCGGTGAATAGAGGGTCAACCTCTATTCTTACCTTTTTCCCTTTTATTTTCTCGGAATATTGTAAATTTAGATACTTTGAATTTTGAGGGTTTGCAAGTTTGGTTCTTATAAGAGCATATACTCATCAATTTTTAACAAAGGAACAAACCTTGTGGTTCTCAATAAATAAAATTTATTAAGTAAGAGTGTATAGTGGGAAATATGGAAAAAGCTCTTCTTGAGAACCTGTATGAATTGGAGAAGGCAATGAATAACTCCAAGGAAATGGTCAATATTGAAAATAATCGACGACCTTTAGGTAAAAAGGGCGAATATCAACGGGCTAAAGCCGATTTTTATAAATATAAATCTACTAATCTTGTTCGAACAATACAAGAGCAATGTATTGGTTTTAAAGAATATATTGTAAAAAATAATCCCGACAATGAGACAATTTTGGAAATTATCAGAATCGCCAATGATTGTGAAAGAATAGTGGAGGAACTTCCTAAATTAATCGAGCTGGTGGAAAAAGCAAATCTAAAAAGTGAGGATAATGGGTCCAGTATAAGGTTGCCTGCAAACCTCCCTCGCGAAATAAGACAAGAGGTCATAGCGGACCTCAATGAACTGGAAAGATGTTATAATAGCGGGTGTTACAGAGCCGCAACCATTATATGCGGAAGAATAATAGAGACAAGCCTACACAGAAAATATTTTGATGTAACAGGTATAGATTTATTGGAGAAAAATCCAGGCATTGGCCTTGGAAAGCTAATTGCAAAGATGTCTGAGAAAAACATTTCGCTGGATCCTGGCCTATCGCATCAGATACACCTTATTAACCAGGTAAGAATATATTCAGTACATAAAAAAAGTGAGAGTTTTTATCCCTCAAAGGAACAGACTCATGCGATAGTGCTTTATACTTTGGATGTTTTGGAGAAGTTGTTTTAAAATGAGGAAAAAAATTATTGCAATCGCATTAACAATTATTCTAATAATTAATCTAATTTTGGTAGCAACACAAAAAGTGGGGTTCTGGACTTTTTTTGCGGTTATTCTTATAGCTTATTTGTATCTGAAATTTGTTGAACACCGATGGTAGGTATTATTTGATTGTATTAAATAAATCAGCTTTGGTAATAATTCCTTTTGCTTTTCCCTTCTCTGAAACAATTATAAGAGGGTATTGCTTTAACATGCTTGTAATTAAGTTAAGGGAAGCATCTCCTGATATAGTCGGCGGAGCGTTTCTCATTACCTCGCCTACTGTTCTCATAAGCGAGAAACCTTCGCTAAGGGCGTCGAGAATAAAATGCTCAGATATTAAGCCTACTGGCTGGCGGTTTTCAAATACTGGAAGTTGAGATATGTTGTATTTTTTCATCTTACTAATTGTGTCCTTTAATGTATTACTCGGAGACAGCTTAATAATTGAGTTCATCATTACATCTTTAGCTGTCTTTTGGTTTTTTGTGTAAAGCGCGTTAAGAGTATTAAGTATTTGCTTAAATTTTGAGTATGAAGGATCAATATTTTCTGATTCAATTTTTGCTATAAGGCTCTGTGATACACCTGCGTGCGCGGCAAGTTCTTTTTGTGAAAGGTTCAGGCTTTGCCTCATCTCCTTAATTTGTCTGATATCTTCAATCATAAGAGAAGGGTTGGGAATGTTGTTTAAATAATTTATTCTGATTGGAATATTTTTTTCAGAATGTTTTTTAAAAACACTGGTAGGGTGTTTTACTATTAAGTATTAAAGGGGGGATTATGAATGAGCAAGAATGAAGCTGAAAGCTATTTGTTTACATCAGAGTCTGTGACAGAGGGACATCCTGATAAAATATGTGACATTGTATCTGATGCGATTTTGGATGCGATTTACAACGACGACCCGGATGCAAAGGTTGCTGTTGAAACGTTTACAAAGACGGGGCTTGTTATTGTTGGTGGAGAGGTTACTACCTCTACTTATGTAAATATTCCTGAAATTATCAGAAATACGCTATTGGAGATTGGTTATGATGATGGCAAAAAGGGAATTAATGGACACACATGCGGAGTTATGAATTGCATAGAAGGGCAGTCTCCGGATATTGCGCAGGGTGTTGCGGAAGGTAATGGCTTATTTAAGGAGCAAGGTGCAGGTGATCAGGGTATGATGTTTGGCTATGCCTGTGATGAGACACCGGAGCTTATGCCTCTTCCTATAAGGCTTGCGCACAAGCTGACAAAAAAATTAAGTGATGTGAGAAGAGACGGCACTCTTGACTACCTGGGGCCGGACGGAAAGAGCCAGGTTACTGTTGAGTATGACAAGAGCCACAAACCAAAGAGAGTAACAACTGTTGTGGTATCGGCACAGCATGCTGAAGAGATTCCCCATGAACAGGTCAAAGAAGATATAATTGAAAATGTGATAAAGCCAGTATGTTCAGACCTTGTAGATGAAGAAACTGTTTATTATGTGAACCCTACCGGAAGATTTGTTATTGGCGGCCCCTTTGGTGATGCAGGTGTGACGGGCAGAAAAATAATTGTGGATACTTATGGTGGAATGGGGCGTCATGGTGGGGGTGCTTTTTCAGGAAAAGATCCCTCAAAAGTTGATAGGTCCGCAGCCTATGCAGCAAGATACATTGCAAAAAACATTGTAGCTGCAAATCTAGCAAAAAGGTGTGAAGTGCAACTCTCATACGCAATAGGTGTAGCTGAGCCTGTATCTGTCTGGGTGGACACTTTTGGAACGGGAAAAGTTTCAAATGATAAGCTTTGTAAGGCTATAAGGCAGATTTTCCCACTTAAGCCAAGGGAGATTAGTGAACAGTTAAAACTTCGCAGGCCCATTTTTAAAAAGACCGCAAGTTACGGGCATTTTGGTAGAGAAATCTTTACATGGGAAGAAACAGATAAAGTTGATGAGTTAAAGGATTATTTTGAATGAGCTTTGGCAAATTCTTTTGCTTTTCCTATTATTTTTTCTTCATCTTTTAACATTTTGTTTTCCATCAAAACTTTTCCGTTGCATATAGTAGTATCAACACAACTCCCATTTGCAGAATAGATGAGGTTGCTTCGTAGGTTATAATTTGGTATCAGGTCCGGGTTTTCGAGGTCAATTAAGAGAAGGTCAGCAAGTTTGCCTTCTTCAATCTTTCCGCAGTCAAGACCAAAAATTTTAGCATTTGCTCCCATTTCAAAAGCTTCGTTGGCAGATAGCACTGTCGCACTTTTTAAGTCATGCTTTTGCAAGAGAGATGCCATCTTCATTTCCTCAAACATATCAAGGTTATTGTTGGATGAGCACCCGTCTGTACCAAGGCCTAAACTAATCTTATTTTCCCTTAATTTATTATAAGGCAGAGAATTTCCTGATGCCAGTTTCATATTAGAGGTCGGGCAGTGGATTATTTTCACGTCGTCATGCTTTAAAATTTTAATCTCGTGGTCATTAAGCCACACCCCGTGGGCTGCAATTACATTGGGCCCCAGAAAACCTATTTCTTGCAAATATTCAACAGGCCTGCACCCATTTACCTTTTGGCAGTCAATTACTTCCTGTCTGGTCTCTGAAAGATGAATGTGAAGCTTAATATTATTTTGGTCCGCAATTTTTTTTGCCCACACAAGGCCTTCTTTAGGTACAGTGTATATTGCATGCGGTCCAAGACCTATATCTACCGTAGAGCTTTTTAGTTTGAGCAGTTTGTTAACCTGCTCTTCTTTTGAATTGTCAGGGGAGCCGATTATCACATGGTTGATTAGTGCTCTTATACCTGAGTCTTCAACAGCTTTTGCTGCTGTTTCAGGATACCAGTACATGTCATTAAAAAAAGTAGTACCCGATTTAATCATTTCAAGGGCTGCTAATCTTGTTCCCCAGTATATGTCTTCCTGGGTGAGTTTTGCTTCCATTGGCCATATCTTGGTCTCAAGCCATTCCTTTAGCGGCATATCATCAGCAAATCCTCTTAGAAGAGTCATTGCTGCATGTGTGTGGCCATTGATTAGTGAGGGAATTGCAGCTTTTCCAGTGGCATTAATAACCTTTTGAGCCTTAAAAGTAAGGTTTTGGCCAATTCTGGCAATCTTATTTCCTTCAATAAAAATATCCTGTTTTATTTCATCTAATAAAGCGTTTTTAATCAGTATACTCATCTTAACTCCTCCGCAATCAGTTTAATTAGTTCCCAGAGTTTTTTAGAGGAATTTTTCTGACTCTGTTCAACATCCTCAAGTGATAGTTCTGATATGCCATTGGCAAAGTTATCTACTACTGATATGTTTGCATACTTTATTTCCTTTTCTTTTGCAAGTGTTGCTTCGGTTCCCATAGTCATGCCAACCAAATCAGCGAAAGTGGAAAACATCTGAATCTCTGCTTTTGTCTCAAATCTTGGGCCCCTGCTCTGCCAGTATATTCCCCCGTCTATTACTTTAAAATCGTGATTTTGTGCAAGCTGTATGATTTGGTTTCTAAGTTCTTTATCAATTCCGGGAATGGTAAATTTCATCTCAGAGTCATAGAAGGTGTCCCCGTGGAGGTTGATGTAATCACTTGTAATTACAATAGTTCCTGGAGGCATATCTTTTCTCATACTTCCACAACTGTTTACGGATATTATCCTGTCTACATTATTCTGATATAATGCTTGGATATTGGCTTTATGATTAATGCTGTGCGGAGGTGTCTTTTCTCCATGCCTTTGAAGAAAATATACACCATCTTTGTTTTCTACAAAAACATCGCCATATTCTGTGTTTATTTTCTGATGCACAAAATTTGTAAAAGCTGAACCCATAATTATTCCAAGCATAGTAATCTTTAGAATTTTACTGGTTTTTAAAATTATTGGGTTATGGTTCTTTTTAAAACATAAAAATCTTTAAATATTATTAATTGTAAAAAGAAATTATGGGCGCAAAGGAGGAATGCAGGGAGTTACTAGCGGGGTTGATTGGTCAGGCAACAGCGGATATGATTGATTCTGTTCCGGAGGAAAATTGCATTGAGGAAACCAAAAAGGTATTGACTGATATTTTTGGAGAAAAGCTTGCTTTGCAAAAACTTGAGCCGATTGAGAATAAATACCTAAGTAAAGGTGGCTAAGTATATTTTCCTGAAAATATAGGGTGATTACTTAATTCTTTCGCAGATATTGAATTATTAAGTAAAGGATGCTTGCAAAAATAGCACCTAAAAAAAACCAAATGGCAATGTCTGATATAATATATTTGCCCACTTCTTCCAATAAGGTGTTAGATGCCGCAGCTTCGGTTTCAGCAGTCATCATTTTTGGAGCCGACTCCTGGGCAACTTCATTGGTTGCATCTGTTGTAAAGTTTCTGGTAAAAAATTCAAGTATTCCTGCTACTCCTGCTGAAATAAGAACTACTGGTAAAATATTTTTGAGAAGTTTTTTGAGCCCTCTTTTTTTCTGGGGGGCAATGATAATATATTTATTGGCAAGTTTATAATGCAGGATTTCTCTTCCTTTCTCACTATAATGGTACTCATCAGCCACAACAAGGCCGGCCTTCATTAACTGCTGCAGATTGTAGTGTACAGTTGAAATGGCAAGATTCAGTTTTTTGGCAATCTCTGATTCTGTTGCTTTTCCCTCTGCCAAAAAATCAAGTATCTTTTTGCCAGATTTATTGCTTACTGCATTTGCCACATTATTTATTTTGTCATCTTCAAGGGAAAGGAGTAAAAAGTTGTTTTTGCTCATATGAATACGGTAATATTTGGTATTTATAATATTTTTTAAAGTTTCAGAATGATTTGAAGTAATTTTTGAGCAGGGTGCTCTGCTGAAGTGAGTGTTTAACTTAACTACTCTAATCTCTTTGCTAACTCAAATTA